>UQAX01000011.1 GCA_900539145.1 uncultured Blautia sp. | reverse complement strand
CTATTTGATCATTCATAATGAAGTTGTTGGGACAATCCTTAACTTATTGACATTGTTAAAGCGACAGCCCCTTTGTTTTAGAAATTACAAGCTGGGCGGCGTATCCAGCATCTCAGGTACTCTTACGAGTGTGTCGGGAGCCTTTCCGACCTTTGTAATTTAATTTATTGTATCCATATTATAGAGGAAATTATACTATTTGTCAAATTTTTTTAAGCGGCCATTTGCGATACCATGTTTTAATTTTCCATTAGTAATAGTATGTAGAGTGGCGATATATAAATAATTTTCTTTCATATCAAGTTTTATTCCGATTTGAATATTTTCATGAAACGTTTTGACAAGTTCAAAACTGTCTCCAATCTCATTAGGATTTACTCCGATATAATCCGGAGAAGAAATGATAGATGAGATAAATTTGAGATAGGGAAGACATTCCGGATGTCTTTTTTTATATGCTTTTCTAATCCGGAGGATTGATATATAAAGTCCTGATTAAAATGTACAGGTAGATAGTTGTTAAATTTTTTATTATAAGATGCAACAGGAAATATTTTGCTGTTTGTGATTTATCTCACCTCTTGTCTATATGTGTTAATAAGAGAATTTTACTGAAATTCTGTCATATTCTTCCGAAACCAAAGGGGCATAAGGTTTCTTTGGCATCTTGCGTTTTTTCTTTCTTTAATGGCAACAGAATGAAAAAATGTTTTCCACAGCTCAGAATACAAGTCTGTATCTTGTCTTGAATTTTCCAGAAAAGAGAGTTCTTCTTTGGTAAGAGGACTTAAAAAGGATTTTTGGTCCCAAGAATGGATTAAAGCAATCTTGCGATTTTTATCAATAATCATCCAGTTTTCCGAAGGCATACGGTCTTCAAAATGAGGAGCAAGCAGCGTAAGTACGTTGCATTTTGGTTCAATAACAGAAAGAAGTATATTTTCATTAAGTCTGGAAAATCGTACAAATTCACGAAATTGATGGGCTTCATTTGTTACCTTTCTTTTTAACTCAAACAGGGCGGCAACAGCCGGATTTCCAAGCATTTGGGTGACTTGTTTTTGATAGAGAAATCCGACAATTAAGAAACGATAAATAATATCCAGTTTATTACTTTCATAAGAAAGAGATGCGGTATAGACATCATAAAAAGCCTGCGGACATATTTTATTTTGAATAGAGCGAATGACTTTTTTCACTTTTTCTTTATCTGCATCAATATGGCGGTATTCACAGAATAATTCGAAATTTCCAATAGGCTCTGTCTGAAGACGAATATTAGAATGACCTAAACGGGCAGCCCAGGCATCGTAGATGCAGGTCATCATATCATCAAAGGTATCACAGCATGTAAAAACAATCATATCAATTTTCCTTTCATTTTTTAAAATTGTCCCAGAATACTTTTGTATTTATCCTCCACGGTGGGCGGAATATCGAGAAAATGGTCATCAAACAGAGACAGCTGCTGGTAGGTCTGAGGATGCTCCAGCTTCCATGAGGTTTCTTTTTGCTCTGCGGTAAGCTGTCGGGTAATAAAATTTTCTTCAATGGGCATGGAATAGAGCATTTTTCCATGACAGGTAACAAAATATTGTGCCCGTTTTAAAACAATCCCAAGACGTTTTAAGATAGAAAAATCCAGACGGATATTTTTTCTCGTTTGAACAATGCGGAGAGCTGATTTATTCCCAATCCCCGGAACTTTTAACAACTGGTTGTAACTTGCAGTAGTAACTTCTACGGGAAACTGTTCTAAATGTCTCAGCGCCCATTCGCATTTGGGATCGAGGAGAAGATTAAAATTCGGTTTTTCAGGACTTAGCAGTTCTTCTGCATGAAAACCGTAATAGCGCAGCAACCAGTCTGCCTGATACAGACGGTGTTCCCGCAAAAGCGGTGGCGGTGTCTCAGGAGACGGCAAAAGGCTATCTTCATTTAAAGGAATATAAGCAGAAAAGAATACACGTTTTAAGTCGAACTTTTGATAGAGTGTCTGGGTAACTTTTAAAAGCTCATAATCATTTTCCGAAGTTGCGCCGATAATCATCTGTGTGCTCTGGCCTGCCGGAACAAAAGAAGGAGCAGAAGAGCTATATGCAGACAGGGGAGAGGCAGTTTGCGTAGTTAACGAATAAGCAGAGGCATTTAGTTGCTTTTGCTTGGAGTCTGAAAAAATAGAATTTGGCAAATAGCGGTTTCCGTAATGGCGTTCAAAAGTAGCTGACTTTCCAAGGGCTAAGCGGGAAGTCATAATATTCTGTTGTATTTGTGACATAGGCTGCAAAATTTTATTATAAGTCTTGCCCGGAGCAAGTGTCTCAAGCCCTTCTTTTGTGGGAAGCTCAATATTCACGCTCATTCTGTCTGCAAGATATCCTGTTTTTTGAATAAGCTCAGGATGAGCGCCGGGAACGGCTTTGGCATGAATATAGCCGTGAAAGTGATATTTATTTCGAAGGAGATACAGGGTTTGATAAATAAGTTCCATGGTAAAGTCTGGGCTTTTTACAACGCCGGAGCTTAAAAACAAGCCTTCGATATAATTGCGTTTATAAAATTCCACAGTAATTCTGCAAAGCTCTTCGGGCGTAAAAGTAGTGCGAACTCTGTCATTGGAGCGACGGTTCAGGCAGTATTTACAGTCATAAATACATTCATTAGAGAAAAGCACTTTTAACAGAGAAATACATCTTCCGTCAGCGGCAAAGCTGTGGCAGATGCCGGAAGCACAGGAATTTCCTAAATGTCCTTTTACACCTCTGCGGTCTGCACCGCTGGAGGTACAGGCAACGTCATATTTTGCGGCATCTGATAAAATTTCCAGTTTTTGATTTATAGTTAATGAGGTTTGAATATTCATAGGGTACTCCTTACATGAGAAAACGAATATATGTTCTGGTTTTATTATAAAAGAGAAAAGCGAAAAAGTCAAGAACAAATGTTCTGGTAATGACCGGTAATTTTTTGTTTTTCTTACGCATATAATTTAGTAATCGAAAAAAGGGGGTATAGTATGGATACATATAATATTTATAAAGATATACAGGCACGTACAGGCGGGGAAATTTATATCGGTGTAGTTGGACCTGTGCGTACCGGAAAGTCAACCTTTGTCAGAAGATTTATGGAAATTGCGGCGTTACCCAATATGGAAGAACCGCTGAAGCAGGAAGTCAGAGATCAGCTTCCTTTAAGCGGTTCCGGCAAAATGATTACAACGGCAGAGCCCAAATTTATTCCAAAAGAAGCGGCGAAAATCCAAATAGGAGAAGATCTATCTGCAAAAATACGTTTAATAGACTGTGTAGGCTTTATGGTGCCGGAGGCAGCAGGAAACATGGAAAACGGAAAGGAGCGTATGGTAAAAACCCCTTGGTTCGGATATGAAATCCCCTTTCATCAGGCAGCAGAAACCGGCACGCAAAAAGTGATTACAGAACATTCCAATATCGGGCTTGTTTTGACCTGTGACGGTTCTTTCGGTGAAATTCCACGGGAAAATTATATTTCCAGCGAGGAAAAAACAGTAGTAGAGTTAAAGAAAACAGGAAAGCCGTTTTTAGTTTTAGTAAACTCTCAAAAGCCCTATAAAGAAGAAACTTTAAAATTAGTGGACGAATTAAAACAGAAATACCAGACTGGTGTTTTAAGCTTAAATTGCGAACAGCTTCGAAAAGAAGATATTTCTCGAATAATGGAGAAAATTTTATATGAATTTCCCATTGTACAAATGGAATTTTATGTTCCTAAATGGGTAGAAATGCTTCCTCCGGAGCATTATTTGAAAAAAGATTTAATTGACAGCATTAAAAAGCTTATGGAAAAAATGCGTTATGTCAAAGATGCGACAAAAGAAAATATGCGGGTTTCTTCTGAATATATCCAAAATCTTCTTTTGGAAAAGACTGATTTATCCACGGGAAAATTGAAAATACGAGTGGATATGGACGATGTGTGGTATTATGAAATTCTAAGTGAAATGACAGGGGTAGACATCTCCGATGAATACGAGCTCATTCATACCATGCAGGAGTTGGCAAAAATGAAGGCAGAATACGTAAAAGTGCAGGATGCCATTTCTTCTGTCAAGGGAAAGGGATATGGTGTGGTTACACCGCAAAAAGACGAGATTAAGCTGGAAGAACCTGTGGTAATCAAGCAGGGAAATAAATATGGGGTAAAAATAAAATCAGTCAGTCCTTCCATTCACATGATACGGGCAAATATCGAGACAGAAATTGCGCCGATTGTGGGAAGCGAAGAACAGGCAAAGGATTTAATTTCTTATATTAAAACAAGTGACGAGAGAAAGGAAAGTATCTGGCAGACCAATATTTTCGGGAAATCCATCGGAGAGCTGGTGGAGGATGGAATTCACACAAAGCTGGTTCAAATCGGAGATGAAAGCCAGATAAAGCTTCAGGATACTATGCAGAAAATTGTCAATGACAGCAAAGGCGGAATGGTTTGCATTATTATATAAAATCGAAAGAGGGAGAGTGCTGTATGCGAATGCGGCAGTCTCTCTTTTGTTGTGAAAAAGAAAGTTTTATGATAAAATGACAAAAAGAAAAGCAAAAGAAAAGAGATGATATTTTTCATGGAAGACTCCAATTATGAAAAAGTATTTCAAGAATTTCAAAAACGTTTTTTAAAAAAGAATATAGATGAAACGGCGAAGAGATTACAACTGAAAACAGATATTCATTATTTATATGTTCCATTTTTTAATGAAAACTGCCGTGTGGAAAAAGCCACCGGAGAGATTACAGGAGAAACAGGACAGAAGCTTTGCGTAAGCGACCGTTTGACCATTATGCACCACTTATGCTGCCATCAGGAATTTGCGCAGAAAAGTGACAGGAAGGTTCCGTTTCGGGAAATCAGAGAAGCGGCTGTTTTTGAGGCGGCTTATAACCGAATGGCTTTAGAACCTTTAAAAAAAGCTTTTCGGGGGCGTGGAGCGGAGCTTCTAAAAGCCGGATTAAAAATAGGCGACACGCAGGAAAAATTTGGTGATGCCAGTATTACTTTACAGGCATTTCCTACCATTTCCCTTACTTATATTTTCTGGGACAGTGACGAGGAGTTTCCGGCGGCAGCCAACATTCTTTTTGATAATCGAATTACACAATGGACACATCCGGAGAGCGTTCCGGTTTTGGCAGAAACAGGAACAAAAAGATTGATAGCGGCGATGGAGATTTCTGAGTAAAGCTTGGTTTTACGTTGACTTTTCACAGGGAAAATTATATAATGAGTACGGTTATTGAGGAATGAAACAGAACTAAGCATTTTTATGGAAGCAGGCGAAATTCCTGTGCAAGTCCGTTACTGTAAAGCCAGATACATAGATTGCTTAGAGGAATGAAGGACGTCTGCGGCAACCGGATGACTTCAAATAAAAAAGGGTATATCTTATCCAATGGGAATTCGTTGTCTTGAAAGGACAGCGAATTTTTGCTTTTAAAGGAATAGACAATGAAAGAAAAAACAGGCTTAGAAGGTTATTACAGTATTGTAAACAATAAAAAAATGCGTTTTGGCTATACCACCGGCTCTTGCGCCACAGGAGCGGCAAAGGCAGCGGCGATGATGCTTTTTACAGGGCAGGAACAGAAATATGTAGATTTTATGACACCAAAGGGGATTTTGCTTCATCTTGAAGCGCTGCATATTACAAAAGGAGAGGATTGGGTTTCCTGCGCCATTCAAAAAGATGGGGGCGATGATCCTGATGCCACAAGTGGTATTGAAATTTTTGCAAAAGTTGAAAAAAGAAAAGAAAAAGGCATTCGTATTGAAGGCGGCATTGGCGTAGGTCGAATAACGAAGAAAGGGCTGGAACAGCCTTTAGGGAATGCGGCAATTAACAAGGTTCCCCGTGCTATGATACAAAGAGAGCTGGAAAACGTTTGTAGTGATGCAGATTATGAAGGCGGACTTCTGGTAACCGTCAGTGTGCCAAAAGGAGCGGAAATTGCCAAAAGAACGTTTAATCCCAGACTTGGGATTGAAGGGGGGATTTCCATACTTGGCACATCGGGAATTGTAGAGCCTATGAGTGAGGCTGCTCTGATAAAAAGTATTGAGGTAGAAATGCGTCAGAAGGTAGAAAACGGTGCAAAATACCTGCTAATTACCCCCGGAAATTATGGTGCAGCTTACATGAAAGAACATCTTTCATTGCCATTTGAGGAAAATATAAAGTGCAGCAATTATGTGGGAGAAACTCTGGATATGGCAGCATCCATGGGCGTAGAAGGGATTCTGTTCATTTCTCATATCGGAAAATTTGTAAAGGTGGCAGCAGGTATTATGAATACCCATTCCAGATGTGCAGATGCCAGAGCAGAAATTTTAAGCGCCAATGCCCTTCGAGCGGGAATTTCCTTGGAAAGTGCGAAGGAAATTTTGAATACCGTTACGACAGATGAAGCATTGGAAATTATTCAAAGAGAAGGATTATTAAATCCGGTTATGAAAGAACTGACAGATAGAATTCTGTTTTACTTAAATCACAGAGCTTATAACAGAATGCTTTTAGGCGCTGTGCTGTATTCCAATGAATTTGGTTATCTTGGAGAGACAGAGAATGTAAAGGAACTGACGGATTTATTAAATCATCAGTACCGGAAAGGACAAGAAGAATGAAGGGAAAATTATTTGGACTTGGAGTAGGACCGGGAGATCCGGAATTATTAACAGTAAAGGCGCTTCGTCTGATTAAAGAGAGCGACGTCATTGCAGTTCCGGGGAATGATATTAAAAAAAGCGTTGCGTACCAGATTGTAAAAGGCGTATATGAGGAGCTGGATGAGAAAAATTTAATTCCCATTGCAATGCCTATGACAAAGGATAAAGCTGTTTTGGAAGCAAATCATGAAAAAGCAGCCAATGATATTGAAGCTTATTTAAAAGAAGGAAAGCAGGTAGCTTTTTTGACATTAGGAGATCCTACGGTTTATTCCACTTATTTATATGTACATAAAAGAATTTTATCCAGAGGTTATGAGGTTGAAATCGTCAGCGGAATTACTTCTTTTTGTGCAGTGGCGGCAAGACTGAACATGGGACTGGTAGAAATGGCAGAACCCCTTCATGTAATTCCGGCTACTTACCGTGCCGAGGAGATGGATGAAATTTTAAAAATGCCGGGAACAAAAGTATTGATGAAAACAGGAAGTAAAATGCAGCAGGTAAAAGAAAGCATTGTAAACAGCGGGCAGCAGGCAGTTATGATTGAAAACTGCGGTATGCCGGATGAGAAAATTTACCTGTCAGCAGAAGAAATTCCGGAAAAAGCAGGATATTATTCTTTAATTATTGTGAAAGAAAACAAATGAGGTGAAAGAAGATGATACATTTTGTAGGTGCAGGAAGCGGAGCGGCTGATTTAATCACAGTGCGTGGAAAGGCATTTTTAGAAGAAGCAGACGTATTGATTTACGCAGGCTCTCTGGTAAATCCCCAGTTATTGGATTATGCAAAAAAGGACTGTGTAATTTATAACAGTGCAAAGATGAC
Organism: uncultured Blautia sp.; assembly: GCA_900539145.1. GTDB lineage: Bacteria > Bacillota > Clostridia > Lachnospirales > Lachnospiraceae > Blautia. The sequence goes on along the minus strand of UQAX01000011.1, from coordinate 56,155 downwards.
ATTAGAAGAAGTTTTAGAAGTCATGTTTCAGGCAGAAAAAGAAGGAAAGATGACCGTACGTTTACACACAGGTGATCCCTGCCTTTATGGGGCAATTCGAGAGCAGATGGACGTTCTGGATGAAAAGGGGATTGCTTACGACTATTGCCCGGGTGTCAGCTCTTTTTGCGGGGCGGCGTCTGCTTTAAATCTGGAATATACATTGCCAAATGTGTCTCAGAGCGTTGTGATTACACGTATGGCAGGAAGAACGCCTGTTCCGGAAAAAGAAAGCATTGAGTCTTTTGCTGCCCATCATGCTACTATGGTAATCTTTTTAAGCACAGGCATGCTGGAGGAGCTGTCAAAACGTTTAATTGAAGGCGGTTATGAGCCGGATACACCGGCAGCCATTGTATATCGTGCTACATGGGAAGATGAAAAAAGCTTTGTCTGCACGGTGGATACGCTGGCACAGACAGCAAGAGAAAATAACATTACCAAAACCGCACTGATGATTATCGGCGATGTGGTGGCACACCGCCAGTATGACCGTTCGAAGTTATATGATCCGGGATTTACCACGGAGTTTCGTCAGGGAACAGATTGATAAGCAAGTAATCAGGAAGGTTTTTACATAAGAAAGGATTGTGGGAAATGAAGATAGCAATAATCAGTTTCAGCCAGTCAGGATACCGATTAAGCGAGATGCTTTATTGGGTATTAAAAGAGCGTTCTTATGAGGTGGCGTCTTATACAAAAAGTAAATATACCAAAAAAGTTTTAGATGAGTCTCAGCTAGATGAGGACTCTCAGGATTTTAGAAGTGTAAAACAGTTTGCAAAACCTGTGGATGAGTCCATTAAAGAATGGACAGGAAGAAGATTTGAAGATTGTGATGCCATTGTGTTCGTAGGTGCTTGCGGCATTGCAGTACGAAGCATTGCTCCTTTTGTTAAAAGTAAAAAGATAGACCCGGCAATCGTAGTTGTAGACGAGCAGGGACAGTTTGCAATCTCACTGCTTTCCGGTCATATCGGCGGCGCTAATGAGCTTACAGAGGAAATTGCAGAAATTCTTCGTGCTCAGCCGGTAATTACCACGGCAACCGATTTAAACGACAAGTTTGCCGTAGATGTTTTTGCTAAGAAAAACGGTTGCTTTATTTCCGATATGGAATTGGCAAAGGAAATCTCAGCGGCTCTCTTAGCAGGAAAAGAAGTTGGATTTGTCAGTGATTTTCCATGGCTTGGAGAAATTCCCGATGAATTAAAGCTCTGTCAGAAGGAAGATGAAGAAAAGCCGGAAATCGGTATTTATGTTACCACCGGATATTTGGAGCATCCTTTTGTACATACCTTATATTTAATTCCGAGAGTGATTACCACAGGCTTAGGATGTAAAAAGGGGACGGATAAGGAAACCGTGGAAAGTGTTGTACGCAGAGCCTGTGACGAGCTTTTAGTTCCTTCTGTTGCCATGGAACAAGTGGCGAGCATTGATTTAAAGAAAGAGGAAGCCGGTATTCTGGAATATTGCAAGGAGCGAAAAATTCCGTTTATTACCTATACGGCGGAAGAATTGCAGGAGGTAGAAGGCACTTACGCCAGCTCCCAGTTCGTGGAGGACGTAACAGGTGTGGATAATGTCTGCGAAAGAGCGGCGCTTTTAGGCAGCAGCAAAGAAGGAAAAGGCAGACTGATACAGAGAAAATATGCAAAAGACGGCGTAACAGTAGCGCTGGCTATGAAGAAATGGAGTGTGAACTTTGAATAAATTATATGTTGTGGGAATTGGTCCCGGCGCTTATGAAAAAATGACAATCGAGGCAGCAAATGCTTTAAAGAACAGTGATGTAATTATTGGTTATACCGTATATGTGGATTTGGTAAAAGAACATTTCAGCGGAAAAGAGTTTTTGACAACACCCATGAAAAAAGAGGTAGACCGCTGTGTTATGGCATTTGAGGAAGCCATGAAGGGCAAAACCGTATCTATGATTTGCAGCGGAGATGCAGGTGTTTACGGGATGTCAGGACTGATGTATGAAATCGGTGTGAAATATCCGGAAGTAGAATTGGAAATTATTCCCGGTGTTACCGCAGCAACCGGCGGAGCGGCTGTTTTGGGAGCGCCTCTTATTCATGATTTCTGTCTTATCAGTTTAAGTGATTTATTAACACCTTGGGAAAAGATTGAAGCAAGACTTTTAAATGCAGCAAAGGCGGACTTTGTGATTTGTCTATATAATCCGTCCAGTAAAAAGAGACATGATTATTTGGAAAAAGCCTGCGATTTGATGATGCAGCATCAGTCACCGGAAACCATATGCGGAATTGTGGGAAATATCGGAAGAGACGGGGAACACATGCAGGTGATGACCTTAAAAGAGCTTCGTGATACAAAGGTAGATATGTTTACCACTGTATTTATCGGAAATTCACAGACTATGAATATTCAGGGGAAAATGGTAACCCCAAGAGGCTATAAAAATGTGTAAAGTAATTGTTTTTGCAGGAACTACGGAAGGCAGACAGCTTGCACAGTTTCTGGAAAAAAGACAGGTTTCTGCTCATATCTGTGTGGCTACGGAATATGGGGAACAGCTTTTAGGGGAGAATGAAAATCTGGAAATTTCTCATGAGCGGCTGGACAAGACGCAGATGGAAGAACTGATTTTAAAAAATCAAAAACCTCTTGTCATTGATGCCACGCACCCTTATGCAGCAGAAGTGACGAAAAATATCCAAGCAGCCTGTGAAAGTACAGGTGCGGAATATTTAAGAGTTCTTCGGGAAAATCAGGGCAATTCTGATTTGGGAGACTGCGTCTATGTAGAAACTGTGGAAGCTGCGGTTGCGTATCTTCAGAAGACAACAGGAAATATTCTGGCAACCACAGGGAGCAAGGAAGCTGCCAAATATACAGCGCTTTCTGATTTTGAAAATCGTATTTTCCTGCGGGTGCTCTCTTTGCCAAATGTAGTGGCAGAATGTGCTCGTTTGGGATTTCAGGGAAAAAATTTGCTCTGTATGCAGGGACCTTTTTCAAAGGAGTTTAATATTGCCATGCTCCGGCAGTTGGACTGTAAATATATGGTAACAAAAATGTCCGGTAAAAGCGGGGGATTTTTGGAAAAACTGGAAGCTGCGAGAGCTTGTGGTTGTACTCTTATCGTAGTGGGGCGTCCTTTGGAAGAAAACGGAATTTCTCTGCAAGAATGTAAAAGAATTTTATGCAGAAGATTTTCCTTGTTATCACAGGCAGAGATTTCCCTTGTGGGAATTGGAATGGGAAACACGGACAGCCTTACAAAAGAGGCGGAAAAGACCATACAGGAAGCAGATTTACTCATTGGCGCATCCAGAATGGTTGCAGCCTGTGAGAAAAATGGGCAGGATGTTTACATAGAATATAACAGCGAAAAAATTGCAGCTTATATACAGGAGCATCCGGAATATGAAAAAATTGCCGTGGTTTTATCAGGAGATGTGGGATTTCACAGCGGCGCAAAAAAGCTTTTGAATGTCTTGGGAAATCAGGTAAAAATAGTCTGTGGGATTTCTTCTGTGGCATATTTTATGAGTCGTATTCAGAAATCGTGGGATGATGTTGTCTTAACCAGCAATCACGGAGAAGAAGCGAATTTGATTTCTCTTATCAGACAAAATGAAAAAGTCTTTTCCATTCTGGGAAAGAAGGACAGCGTCTCTGAGCTTGCAAAAAAATTGCTGGCATATGGGATGAACGAAGTAGTTCTCTATGTGGGAGAACGATTGTCTTATGCAGATGAAAAAATCCAAAAGGGATTTCCGGAAAATTTTGTGGACTATGAAGGCGACAGCTTAAGCGTTTTATATGCAGAAAATAAGAATTACAGACAGCAATCCGCAACCCACGGCATAAGAGACGAAGAATTTTTAAGAGATAAAGTTCCCATGACAAAGGAAGAAGTGCGAACCGTATCTCTTTCTAAACTGCGACTTTCCGAAAATTCTGTCTGCTATGATGTAGGAGCAGGTACAGGCTCTGTGGCAGTTGAAATGGCGCTTAGGGCTTACAAGGGAAAAGTATATGCCATTGAAAAAAAAGAACTGGCAGTAGAGCTTTTAAAGAAAAACAAAGAGCAGTTTCAGGCTGACAATCTGGAGATTATCGAAGGTTTCGCTCCGGAGGCAATGGAAGATTTGGAAGCGCCTACTCACGCCTTTATCGGAGGTTCATCCGGAAACATGAAAGAAATTATGGAACTCCTTTTAAAGAAAAATCCAAAGGTTCGCATGGTTATCAACTGTATTGCATTGGAAAGCGTATCGGAAGCTTTGGAATGTCTGAAAATCCTGCCTGTGTCAGATACCGAAATTGTGCAGATGACCGTAGGAAAATCAAAAACAGTAGGCAGATATCACATGATGATGGGAGAAAACCCCATTTACATTATTTCCTGTACGGGAAATTGCCAGTAGAGAGGATAGAATTATGAGTACAGCTCGTTTTCTTTTAACAGCCGGTGCAAGCGGCAGCGGAAAAACTTTGATTACCTGTGGGATTTTACAGGCGTTAAAAAACAGAGGATTAAAAACCGCTTCCTTTAAATGCGGACCGGATTATATTGATCCCATGTTTCATACAAAGGTAATCGGAACAAAAGCCCGAAATTTAGATACTTTTTTTACTACGCCGGACAGAACCAGATATTTGTTAAAGCGAAATTTGGAGGACTGTGATATTGCCGTAATGGAAGGCGTTATGGGATATTATGATGGTGTGGGCGGAACAACGACAAAAGCCAGCGCCTATGATTTGGCAAAGGTGACACAGACACCGGCGGTACTTATTGTAAATTGTAAGGGAATGAGCGTTTCCATTCTTCCTTTTATTCAGGGATTTGTGAATTTTATGCCGGACAGCAATATAAAAGGGGTGCTGTTAAATCAGATTTCCCCAATGCTGTATCCCAGAGTAAAAGAAATGATTGAAGCAAAGCTGGGGATAACGGTATACGGTTATGTTCCTGTGGTAACAGACTGTGTTATTGAAAGCCGCCATTTAGGGCTTGTGATGCCGGGGGAGATACAGGATTTTAAAGAAAAGCTTGTAAAGCTTGCCAAACGTATGGAAGAAACCATAGATTTTGACGGTCTTATCGCTCTGGGAAAGAGTGCGCCTGCTTTGTCTGTGGAAAAAGAAACAGAGGAATATTTTCAAAGCTTGAAAAATCAGGGAGAGAAAATAAAAATCGGATTAGCAATGGACGAGGCTTTTTGCTTTTTCTATGAAGATAATTTAAAGCTCTTAGAAGAAATGGGAGCAGAACTGGTGCCCTTTTCTCCTATTCATGATAAAAAATTGCCGGAAGATATTCAGGGACTTTTATTGTATGGAGGTTATCCTGAATTATACGGAAAAGCGCTGGAAGAAAATGCTTCTATGCGGAAAGAAATAAAAGAAGCTCTTTCAAAAGGAATGCCGGTTCTTGCAGAGTGCGGCGGCTTTATGTATCTTCATGATACCTTTGAGGATGAAAAAGGGATTTTTCGTCAGGGAGTGGGACAAATTAAGGGAAAAGTTTTTAATACTGGAAAGCTGTCCCGCTTTGGGTATATTGAAGCATCCTGTAAAAAGCCGGTATTCGGAACACTCATAGGAACATGTCCGGCTCATGAGTTTCATTATTTTGACTCTACAAACTGCGGTACTGATTTTCATGCCAAAAAGCCTGTGGGCAAAAGAGGCTGGGATTGTATTCACAGTACGCCGACTATGATAGCGGGATTTCCCCACTTTTACTATTATGGAAATCCGGATTTGCCTAAGGCGTTTCTGGATTGTTGCAGAAATTTCAAAAGAAGACAGTCAGGAGGACTTGAAGAATGAAGTTGCAGGAAGCTTTAGAAAAGATACAGCCGTTAAATGAGGAAGCAATGAAAAGCAGTCAGGCGCATTGGGACAGTATTGCCCATCCTTTGCATAGTCTTGGAAAATTGGAAGATATGGTTGTGCAGATTGCGGGAATTACAGGCACGCCAAAGGTATGTGTGGAAAAAAGAGTTTTAATCCCCATGTGTGCAGATAACGGTGTGGTAGAAGAAGGCGTCACACAGACAGGACAGGAAATTACGGCTTTGGTGGCAGAAAATTTCTTGCAGGAAAAAGCAGCCTCCAGTATTATGTGCAAAAGTGTGGGCTGTGATATTTTTCCCATTGATGTAGGTGTGGCAAGAGATGTAAGCATTTTTAACCGCAAAATTGCCTATGGAACAAAAAACATGACAAAAGAGCCTGCTATGACAAGAGAACAGGCAATCAAAGCTATTGAAATCGGAATAGAAGCAGCCCAGATGATGAAAGAAAAGGGCTATCACGTAATTGCAACGGGAGAGATGGGAATTGGAAATACCACGACCAGCAGCGCTGTGGCTTCCGTACTTTTAGATATTCCGGTGGAAAAAATGACCGGAAGGGGAGCAGGACTTTCCACAGAAGGATTAAACCGTAAGATTACGGCAATTAAAAAAGCCATTGACCTTCACCAGCCGGATAAAACAGATGCTATTGATGTTCTTTCTAAGGTAGGGGGCTTTGACATTGCTGCCATTGCCGGATTGTTTTTAGGAGGAGCGGCTTTTCATATTCCTGTTCTCATTGACGGGGTGATTTCAGCCACAGGAGCGTTGGCGGCAGCAGCTATCTGTCCTCTGGCAAAAGATTATATGCTTGCCACCCATGTTTCCAAAGAACCGGCAGGCGCTTTACTTTTAGAAGCGCTGGAAAAAGAAGCGCCTTTGCACTGTGATATGTGTCTGGGAGAGGGAACAGGAGCGCTTAATTTATTCCCTCTGTTAGATACAGGATTGGCGGTTTATAACCAGATGGGTGATTTTGGCAACTGGGGAATGGAAGCTTACCAGCCTTTGGATTAGAGAGGACAGGGAAAAATGATTACTTTAATTACAGGGGGAAGCGGCAGTGGGAAATCCGCTTACGCAGAGCAAACGGTAGTAGAATTCGGAGATTTCAACCGCATTTATATAGCCACCATGTACCCTTTTGATGAAGAAAGTCACAAAAGAATTGCCCGCCACCGTACCATGCGGGCAGAGAAAAATTTTTCTACGGTGGAATGTTATGTAGGCTTGAAAAATGTGAAAATACCAAAACATTCCTGTGTACTTTTGGAGTGTCTTTCCAATCTTACTGCTAATGAAATGTTTCAGGAAAACGGCGCAAAAGAAAGAGTAGTGGAAGAAATTTTAGAAGGCGTGAAAAATTTAGATAAACAGGCAGAGCAAGTGGTCATTGTGACAAACGAAATTTTTTCCGATGGGATAGAGTATGAGGAAGAAACAAAGCAATATCAGAAATATCTGGGAGAAATTAACACAAAGCTTGCCGTATGGGCACAAGAAGTTACCGAAGTAGTATATGGTATCCCATTACAGCATAAAAAGACAGAGAAAAAAGAAGGACAGAAAAATGGAAAAATTGTGGAACAGTTTTAAAATTGCCTTTTCTATGTATTCCAAAATTCCAATGCCTGCCAGTGATTGGAAAAAGGAAAATATGCGCTATATTATGTGCTTTTTCCCACTTATCGGTGCAATTATCGGCGGTGTAGTATGGCTTTGGGGCTTTTACGGAAGATATTTTATAGAAAGTAAAGGCTTTTATGCAATGATTTTTGTGATGATACCGGTGTTTCTCACAGGAGGCATTCATCTGGACGGTTTGCTGGACACCTCCGATGCCATTCATTCTTATCAGCCAAGAGAGCGCAAATTAGAAATTTTAAAGGACTCTCACGCAGGGGCTTTTGCCATTATCACAGCCGTGGTATATTTTTTCCTGTATTATGGAATATATCATGAAATTACTTTAAAAAGCTTGCCTGTTGTATGTATTGGCTTTGTACTTTCCAGAGCGCTTGGAAGCTTTTCCATTGCCAGCTTTCCTATGGCAAAAAACACAGGGCTTGCAGCCACTTTTTCTGACGGAGCACAGAAAAATTGCGTGCGAATTGTTTCCTGTGTTTATATGGTTCTTTGCGTATGTGCAATGCTGGCATATAATCCGATAATCGGCGCATGTATCATAGTGGGAGTTGCTTTGGAATATTTGTATTATTATAAAATGTCCATGAAGGAATTTGGAGGAATTACCGGAGATTTAGCCGGTTTTCACATTCAGATTTGCGAGCTGGTAATTGCATTTTCCTGTGTAATCGGTGAAATTATCAGCAGAATGATGTAAAAGAAGGGAAAGACCATGAAGTTAATTATAGGCGGAGCTTTTCAGGGAAAGAAAGAATATGTAAAAGAAAAGTTCTCTCTTTTGGAGGAACAGATGACAGACGGAAAAGATGCAGACTATGAGGATATTTTTCATTGTACCTGTCTGTATCATTTTCATGAATGGGTAAAAAAGGGCTTGGAACAAGGATGGGATTTTGAAAATCTGACGGAGAAAATTCAGGAAAGAAATCCGGATATCATTGTGATTTCCAATGAATTGGGATATGGAGTAGTCCCCATAAACGCCTTTGACAGAAAATACAGGGAAGGTACAGGACGGCTCTGTACACAACTGGCTGCAAAAAGCAGTCAGGTCATTCGTGTGGTATGCGGTCTTGGTACGGTAATAAAAAATGCTTAAAGTGATTTTAATCCGACACGGAAAAACCTTAGGAAATACAAAGGGCAGATACATCGGTTGCAGAACAGATGAAAACCTATGCTCTCTTGGCATAGAAGAAATAAGAAAAAACTGCTATCCAAAAGCAGAGTTTGTATATGCAAGTCCCATGAAGCGATGTCTGGAAACAGCAGAGCTTATTTATCCAAATCTTTCAGTGGAGACAAATATACTTTTAAGAGAATGTGATTTTGGAAAATTTGAAAATAAAAATTATCAGGAGCTGTCAGATGTAAAAGAATATCAGGAATGGATTGACAGCAACGGAACGTTGCCTTTTCCGGAAGGCGAAGGCATGGAAGCATTTCAAAAACGGTGTAGCAAAGGCTTTGAGGAATGTATTTCAAAAGCCTTTTCAAAAGAGCAGAAGCAGGTTGCCATGGTGGTACACGGAGGTACGATTATGAGTATTCTTTCCCGTTTTGCACAGCCAAAGGGAGAATATTTTAAATGGCAGCTTGAAAATGGAGGGTTTTACATGCTCCATATAGACAAAGAAGTATGGGAGCAAAAAAGAGAAATCACTCTGGTACAGAAAGGATAAAATCATGATAAAATGGACAGGAACTGCCCTGCTTTTGGGCTTTTTTATAGATTTGCTTTTGGGAGATCCCAGATGGCTTTACCATCCCGTTCGAATAATCGGAAACGGTATTTCTTTTTTTGAAAAACATTTGCGTAATTTATTCCCAAAGGCAGAAAAAGGCGAGCGCAAGGCAGGACTGGCGCTGGTTATTCTAATTTGCTTGTTATCCGGTTTGATACCTTTTGTTATTCTGTATATCGGATATCAAATACATACCATACTGGGAATTGTAATCGAGAGCTTTTTCTGTTATCAGATGCTTGCGGTAAAATCCTTAAAACAGGAGAGCATGAAGGTATACAAAGAACTGAAAAAGGGCGATTTAGAAGGCGCAAGACATGCGGTTTCCATGATTGTGGGACGTGATACAAAAGCGTTGGATGAAAAAGGAATTACAAAGGCAGCCGTAGAAACCGTTGCGGAAAATACTTCTGACGGAATTATCGCACCGCTTTTTTATATGGCAATCGGTGGTCCGGTGCTGATGTTTGTCTATAAAGGGATTAATACTATGGACTCTATGGTGGGATATAAGAATGAGAAATATATCAACTTCGGAAGATATGCTGCCAAGCTGGATGATATAGTCAATTATATTCCTGCCAGAATTTCTGCATGGCTGATGATTGCGGCGGCTTATTTGGAAGGTCTTGACGGTAAAAACGCAAAAAAAGTCTTTTTGAGAGACCGATACAATCATGCCAGTCCAAATTCCGCACAGACAGAAGCAGTGATGGCAGGGGCTTTAAACGTGCAGCTTGCGGGAAATGCCTATTATTTTGGAAAATTATATGAAAAACCGACCATCGGAGACGCAAACCGAGAGATTGAATATGAGGATATTAAACGTGCCAATACATTATTGTATGTAAGCGCCTTTTTAGGCGCAGTGCTTTTTGTGGCAGGAAGAACTGCAATATTGGCAGGTATTTTATTTCTTTAAAGGAGATTAAAACAATGACAAAGATACACGTACACGGCGGAGACGTATACCGTAATCCCGGTATTTTAGATTTTTCCGCAAATTGTAATCCCTATGGAATACCGAAAGGTGTGAAGGAGGCAGTGATACAGGCGCTTGAGAAAGCGGAATGTTATCCTGACGTAAGCTGTGATAAGCTTCGCAAAGCCTTGGCAAAGGAGGAAGGGGTAGCAGAAGAAAAAATCATCTGCGGAAATGGCGCTGCGGATTTGATTTTCGGTCTGGTATTGGCAAGGAAGCCAAAAAAGGCATTGCTTCTTGCCCCTACTTTTGCAGAATATGAGCAGGCTTTGTCTTCTGTGGGATGTGAAATCGTGTATGTGCCGCTTTCAGAGGAAAAAGGCTTTGTGCCGCAGGAGAATTTTATAGATAGAATTACGAAGGATATTGACATGGTATTCTTCTGCAATCCCAACAACCCAACGGGAATACTGGCAGACAGAAGTTATGTAGAGCGAATTTTACAACGCTGCAAAATTTCAGATGCTTTTCTTGTGTTGGATGAATGTTTTATTGATTTTGTAGAAAATCCGGAAGCTTATACCATGAAAGCATATTTAGAGACTTATACCAATTTCTTTTTGCTGAAGGCATTTACGAAAAAATATGCAATGGCGGGTATTCGTCTGGGATATGGACTTTGCAGTGATAAGGACACTTTAGAAAATATGAAGGCAGTCATGCAGCCGTGGAATGTATCGGTGCTGGCACAGGAAGCAGGAATAGCGGCATTAAAAGAAAAAGAATATGTAAAAGAAACCTTTGATAAAATCAAAGAAGAAAAAGAATATCTGTTAGAAAAATTAAGAAAATTGGAGCTTTTCTGTTATCCTTCAAAAGCCAATTATATCTTTTTTAAAGGTCCTCTGCATTTAAAGGAGGACTGTCTGAAACAGGGGATCGCCATAAGAGATTGCAGTAATTATCCAAATTTGGAAGAAGGCTTTTACCGTATTGCAGTCCGAAAAAGAGAGGAAAATGAGCGATTAACAGAAGCTTTGGAATATATTTTAAACGGGGAAAAGAGGAAATAACAATGGCAAAGGCAATTATGATACAGGGAACTATGTCCAATGCAGGAAAAAGTCTTTTGGCAGCAGGACTTTGCAGAATTTTTAAACAGGATGGTTATCGGGTAGCGCCTTTTAAGTCTCAGAACATGGCGTTAAATTCTTTTATTACCGAAGACGGATTAGAGATGGGAAGAGCGCAGGTGATGCAGGCAGAGGCAGCGGGAATTAAACCTTCAGTGTTAATGAACCCTATTCTTTTAAAGCCTACCAACGATGTGGGAAGTCAGGTGATTGTCAACGGAGAAGTGCTGGGAACGATGAGCGCCAGAGACTATTTTGCTTACAAGAAGCAGCTTATTCCCAAGGTCATGGAAGCCTACCATAAATTAGAAAAAGATTATGATATTATTGTCATTGAAGGAGCGGGAAGTCCTGCGGAAATCAATTTAAAAAAAGAAGATATTGTGAACATGGGAATGGCAAAACAGGCAAAAGCTCCTGTGCTTCTGGTGGGAGATATTGACAGAGGCGGTGTTTTTGCACAGCTAATCGGAACAGTCATGCTGCTGGAAGAAGATGAGCAGAAAATGGTAAAGGGCATGATTATCAATAAATTCCGAGGAGATAAAACCATTTTAGATCCGGGAGTGGTAAGTCTGGAAGAAAAAACAGGTATTCCCGTGGTGGGAGTAGCTCCTTACATGGAGCTGGAGGTAGAAGATGAAGACAGCCTCACCGAGCGCTTTTCCGGCAATCAGGAAATCGGCGCTATTGATATCGCAGTTATCCGTGTGCCCAGAATTTCCAATTTTACAGATTTTAATGCCTTGGAAATGATTTCCGGTGTTTCTCTGCGCTATGTAAAATCAGTCAGTGAACTGAAAAATCCCGATATGATTATTCTACCGGGAACGAAAAATACCATGGAAGATTTACTCTGGTTAAGACAGAGTGGGCTGGAAGCAGCAATTTTGAAAAAAGCTGCCGAAGGAAAGATTATTTTCGGTGTCTGCGGCGGATACCAGATGTTAGGAGAAAAACTTTCCGATCCGGATGGCGTTGAAGCAGGCGGGGAGGTAAAAGGCATGGGACTTTTACCAATGGAAACCGTGTTCCAAAATTCTAAAACCCGTACAAGAGTTTCCGGTACTTTCCCAAAAGTAGACGGTGCATTAAGTGCTCTTACCGGTATCAAGCTGGAAGGATACGAAATCCACATGGGTGAAAGTGTGCTTTTGGAAGGAGCGCAGCCCTTTACTGAGATTACCGACCATGTACAAAATACAACTAAAAAAGACGGAGCTTATTCCGGCAATGTATATGGTTCTTATGTGCATGGAATTTTTGATAAAGAAGAAGTGGCAAAAAGTGTGGTAAAAGCCATTGGAGAAAGAAAAGGTCTGGACGTTTCCCAAATGACGGGAATGGATTTTGCCGCATTTAAGGAAACCCAGTATGATAAGCTGGCAGACGGTCTTCGGGAACATTTAGATATGAAGAAAATTTATGAGATTTTAGAAGCCGGATTGAATAAAAAGAGAGGCAGAGGACAAATGAAAGTAGAATTGGAAAATGTAAAACCAAAAGAAATCGAAACAAGAAGTTTTGAAATTATTACAGAGGAGCTAGGAGACAAAAAATTAGTTCCCGGTACAGAGTGTATTGTAAAAAGATGTATTCATACAAGCGCTGATTTTGACTATGCAGATAATCTCTGCTTTTCTCCAAATGCAGTGGAAAAAGCCATTGAAGCAATTAAAAACGGCGCTTGCATTGTCACAGACACACAGATGGCAAAAGCAGGAATTAACAAAAAAGCGTTGGCAAAGTACGGCGGTGAGGTCTATTGCTTTATGTCTGATGAAGACGTGGCAAAGAAGGCAAAGGAACTGGGAACTACCAGAGCCACTGCAAGTATGGACAAAGCAGCAGAGCTTGGAAAACCGTTGATTTTTGCCATTGGCAATGCACCGACTGCTCTTGTAAGACTATATGAACTGATAAATGAGAAAAAAATTTCTCCATATTTGATTATAGGGGTTCCCGTTGGCTTTGTAAATGTGGTACAATCTAAGGAAATGATTATGGATACAGAGGTTCCTTATATTGTTGCCAGAGGAAGAAAGGGTGGAAGCAATATTGCCGCATGTATCTGTAATGCTTTATTATACATGATTGATAATGAAAGAGATTACTGGAAATAGGAATTTCAGGAAGGAAAAAACATGAAATGTGACAGATGCGGAAAAGAAATACCGGATACCGACCTCTATTGCGGACGGTGCGGAAAAGCTGTTTTTCCGGAATATATGGATGAAGATGACAGATGGGCTTATTATAAGACGGATGAGGAGCTGGAAGAAATTTTAAAGGCAGAGCAGGAAGGAAAGGAAGCAGAACCTGCAAAGCCTGTGAAAATAACAAGGTTTCCGAAGGAAAAAGAAAATGTAGAAGAACCGGTTCAAGAAGAAGTCTTACAAACAGAAGAAGAACCGGAAGAAGTAAAAACAGAAGTAGCAGAAGAAACCGAAGAAGCAAAAATTGAAGCAAAAGAAGAAGCTGAAGCAGCACCGGAATTGAACGCAGAACCGCAAACAGAATACCAAGAAGAAGGCGAACAGGCTGTTTTAGAAGAGATTTCGGAAGATGCTTCACAAGAAGAGGAAAACGTTTGGGAGGAAGACCTTTTCGAGGATGAGGAGGAGGAAGACGAGAAACCTCCTTTAAGTCCCGAAGGAAAAAAGAAAAGATGGAAAATTACTGCGTTAATTACCTTGTTCTTGCTTTTGTGTCTGGGAATTGGAATTGCTTTGGGAATGAAGCGAATGAAGGATTTAGACAGACAGGAAAAGGAGTATTATGAAAAATTACATAAAGAAGTGGTTCATCAGGATACTCCGTCTTCGGAGACTGAAAAGGAAATGGACGAAGAAGAAAAAGAAGATACTTCAAACGAAGAAACGCCGGAACAAAAATCTTTTCAATTAGTAAATCCGGAGGAAATTGATTTTTCTCAGTATCAGAAAATTACGCCTGTCAGCGCCGAACAGAATTCTATCAAAGAGTCCGCTACCTATGATTACAGCGCCAAAAGCGCCATTGACGGAGACAGCAGTACCTCTTGGCAGGAGAATGAAGAGGGGACAGGAGAGACGACAGGTATTCAAATCAATTTGGACGGAAATCACAAGGTTCGCTATCTTGTGCTGTATTTAGGAAACTGGAGAAGCGATCAGCTCTGGGAATACAGCGCACGCCCGAAGACCTTGACCATTCAGATTGGCGACAGTCAGACAAAGGATGTGGAATTTTCCGATGAGAAGAAAAAATTCTGTCTTTCCTTTGACGAACCAATCGATGCGTCTTACATTTCCATGTATATTGCAGACTCTTATGAGGGAAGCAGATGGAATGACAATGGTATCTCAGAAGTAGAAATATATGAATAAACAAGCTTATTATTCCATGACAAAGCATTTATTTTCAGTTTGTCATGGAATAACTGCGTTTAGAATATGGAGAAATTATGAAGAAAAAACAACGAATGAGAGAAGCTAGAAGAAAAAGAAGAATTTTATTTACTGTTTTAGCTGTGTGTATTCTTTGTCTGTGTGCTGTTTTAGGCGGAATAAAGCTAAAACAGGCTTATGACCAAAAGCAGGAAGAAAAAGCAAGAATAGCAGCCGAAGAAGAACGCAAAAGACAACAGGAAGCAGAAGAAAGACGAAAGCTGGAAGAACGGTTAAATGTGCAGATTGATATGGATATTTACAGTGAAGCCGCTATTGTAAAAGACGTACAAAATAATAAAGTTCTGGCTTCTAAAAATGCCGAGGAACGGATTTATCCTGCGTCTATGACAAAAATTCTTACCTTATTGATTGCCGTAGAAGAGCTTTCTGATTTGGATGAGAAAATTCAAATTCCCGTGGATGAGGTTTTGGAAGAATATGAAAGAGGCGCTTCCATGGCTGGTTTTCAGCCAGGAGAGAAGGTTTCTGTAAAAGATTTGCTGTACGGTCTGATGCTTCCGTCAGGAGCAGAATGTTGTACGGCATTGGCATGCAGAATATCCGGAAGTGAAGAAGCTTTTGCTGAAAAAATGAATGAGAGGGCAAAAGAGCTGGGTATGTTAAATTCTCATTTTGTAAACGCCTCCGGACTGCATGAAGATGAGCATTATACAACGGTTACAGACATCATGATCTTATTGGAGCAGGCAATTAAAAATGAAACCTTCTACGAAGTGTTTACGACTCGTTCTTATACCACTGCTCCCACAGCAGCAGAGCCAGACGGAATTACCTTTGAAAGCACTATGTATGATAAGAAATCAACCTTAGAGGTGACAGACGGAGAAATTCTGGGTGGAAAAACAGGATTTACCAACGCAGCAGGTTTATGTCTGGCGAGCTTGGCAAATGTAGAAGGGCAGAATTATATCTTAGTAACAGCAGGCGCAGACGGAAATCATAATACCGAGCCTTTCCACGTGCTGGATGCAGAAAATATTTACAGTCAGATAGGAGCTGCAATTCAAAGTGAATAAATCATCAGAATTTTGGATAACAGAAGATAAATTTTTCCCAAAAGCAGTTGTCTTTGATATGGATGGCTTAATGCTTGATACCGAACGAGTTATTAAATACAGTTGGGATGTGACAGGAGAGAAGCTGGGCTACGGAAAACTGGGAGAGAATATAAAAAATACGCTGGGCATGAATAGAGCCCAAAGAAATGCTTATTTTCTAAACAAATATGGAGAGGATTTTCCCTTAGATGCTTTTTTAGACGGGTATCATCAGGTCTATTATGAATACGAAAAAGAAAAGGGAATTCCTAAAAAAGAAGGCTTGCTTTCTCTTTTAGATTATTTGAAGGAGAAAAATATTCCTATGGCTGTGGCAACCTCCACTCATCAAATGTATGCCAAGGAAGCGCTGAAGGAACAGGAAATTCTTCCTTATTTTCAGGAAGTCATCACAGGTGACTGTGTGGAACAGGGAAAACCCGATCCTGCTATTTACGCATTGGCGTGCAAACGATTAAAAATCAATCCTTCCTCTGCTTTGGCGCTGGAAGACTCCTACAATGGGATTATTTCAGCCGGAAGAGCAGGAATGAAAGTCATTATGATACCCGACCTTTTAGAAGACGAGACACCTGTAAAGAAGTATTTATACGGAAAATTGAAGACATTGGAAGAAGTAAAACGCTGGATAGAAAAGAACTATTTGATATAATAATCTGAATAATAAAAAACGAGAGGCTGTCGCTTTAAATATTGGGGATAATATTTAAAGCAAGAGCCTCTTTGCTTTTTAACAATCTATGGATTTTAAATGTTCAATAAAGAGTTTTCGAATACCCGAATATTCGCCCAAGCCTTTTAATACAGGTTCTACCTCATAGCCTTCCGCTTTAAACTGGCTGTACCAAGAGTCCGGCTCATCGCTTGCCATATCATTTTTGGCATGGTCTCCGGCTACAATCATAAAGGGAGCTAAAATCACCTTTTTCGGCTTGTAAGCGTGAACCATTTTTAACAGACTTTCCATAGTCGGGTAGGCCTCCACTGTTCCAAGAAAAATATTGGAATATCCTTTATCTTTAAAAGTATAATCCAAAGCAGCATAAATCGCATTGGCATAGTGGGTAGTTCCGTGTCCCATCAGAACTAAAACATCATCTTTTTCCAAGTCTTTAAATTCAGATGTGATTGCTTCAATAACAGCCAAATTATCCTGCTCGCTGGTAAGAAGCGGATCGCCGAAAGAAATAGAGTGAAACTGTTCCTGATAAGCAAGAGCATCTTCCTTCATAAGGTCATTTTCAATACCGTTGATTACATGGGTAGGCTGAACCAGAACATCGGTAATGCCGTCTTGAAGCATCTGCTCCATGGCTTCTTTTACCGTAAAAATATGTACGCTGTCTCTGGCATTTACTTTTTTGATAATCATTTTGCTGGTCCATGCACGATAGAGGGCATAATCAGGGAAGGCAGCCTGCATATCCTGTTCAATGGCATCAATGGTAATTTTTCTGGTATCATTGTGACTTGTTCCAAAGCTTACAGCCAAGATGGCTTTTTTTGTTTCTTTTGACACTGTTTTTGTTCCTCCGTAGTGTGTATTTATTTTCACATCTGAGATGTATTTTTCTAAAGCATTTAAGTTTTTTGGAAGCGGGAGAGAAGATTTTAAAATTCCTTTTCTGCACAAACTTTCAAAAAGCTCCAGTACAGCAGGAGGTTCTAAATTGGTCTGCTTTAAAGCACCTCGGTTTCCGAATACCTGAGCAGGAGTACCGTGCATCAGAACCTTACCCTCATGGAATAGCAAAACCTCATCCGCCCATTCATAGGCATAATTCACATCATGAGTTGCCATTAAAACGGTAATACCGTTTTGTGTCATTTGTTCTACAATGTGATTTACCATAGTAGTATGCTTGGGGTCCAGAGCAGCAGCGGGTTCGTCTAAAATAATAATTTCCGGTTTCATGACCAGAATATCAGCAATGGATACCTGCTTTTTCTGCCCACCACTTAGAGCATGGGTTGGCTTATGACGGAAAGGTGTAATTTCCAGATAGTCAATGACCTGCTCTACTTCTTTTTTTGTCTGTTCCTCAGAATGCCCTAAATTTAAAGGTCCAAAAGAAATTTCCTGATAGACACTGGCTGAAAAAAGCTGATTGTCCGGATCCTGAAAAACAATCCCAATTTTACTTCTTAAATCTAAAAGTTCTTTCTTTTTATAAGTGACTTCTTTATTATGGAAGAAAAGTTTTCCTTTTTGTGGTTTTAAAATACCGGTACAACAGAGAAAAAAGGTAGATTTACCACTGCCGTTAGCACCCATAAATGCAATTTTCTGGCCTTTTTTGATTTCCAGAGAAAGACCATTTAAAGAATGACTTTGTTCGTCATCATAAGAAAAATATAAATTTTCTGCTTTTAGAATAATATCTGAATTCATGAAAAAAATCTCCTCCATATAGCGAACAGAAATAAGGCTGAGTCAAAAAGTACAATAGCTGCAATGACCTTTTTTTTAGGAGGCTGGTTTTCTGACAGTACATGAATGGTATCATCGTAGCATCTGGCCTCCATTGATGCATATAATCGGTTGGAACGTTCCACAGCTCTGATCATTAAAACAGAGCCCAACATTCCAAAAGATTTTAAAGACGTTTTATAATTCCGATTTCCAAGACGACAGTTTTGGGCAGTGGATAAAGCAGAGGCAGTATCCAAAAGTACGAAAATAAAACGATAAATTAAAAGCATTAATTCCATCAGCAGTTTAGGACAGTGAAGCTTTTTAAGAACCTGCAAGATGTCCGGCATAGGTGTAGTAAAAGATAAAAAATATAAGCAGGAAACTGCTCCTAATGCTGTAAAAATAAGCTGTACCGCATAAAAGAAAGAGGAATAACTGGTTGTAATGTACCAGCTTCCCACAGGAATAGAGAATAAATCCATAGGTGTACGGCTTATATGAAACATAATGGCAATTGTGCTAAGTAATAAAAAAATAATGGGAGCAGTGAGAAAACGTAAATAACGAGAAACAGGGACTCCTCCCTTACATACGGTAAGAATCCCTGTAACTGCTAATACGATACCTGCCACTGCAATAGAACGACTCATTACACAAATACAAAGTGTAATTATTGCAAAGGCAAATTTCTCACCGGCGTTTTCATATCTGAGTCTGGAATGATAGCAAAGCTTATCAATGACAATCATAGGAAAACTCCTTTCAAAAGAGAAATTTTAATTATCGTCTTTCATCCATTTTTTACGTTCTACAAAACGTCCCATGATGAAAGCAATGACGCCGACACCAATTCCTGTTTGCAGACAGAAGAGAAGACTCTCTACTTCTCCCGGAAGTTCACCGCCAATAAGCTGCTCAAAAATAGGAGTTGCCCATGGCTCATAAGAAGCATCTACTTCTTCTACGACCTGGCTTCCGGCATCGTCAGAACCGCCAAATTCTGCATCTTTTAATACGAATAATGGAACAAAAGCAATTAAGAAAATCAAAAGAATGGCAAGAAGTACTTTCTTTTTCATATTATTTTCCCTCCTTTAAGTAACCAATTGCACGAAGTTCAGGTTTTGCGTAAGTTTCTAATCCCTGGATAATCAGAACTGTAATCACACCTTCAATGATAGCTAAAGGTACCTGTGTAGGAGCGAATACTGCAAGGAATTTGCCCATAGCAGCCATAAAGGTGGTATCTGCATTGTGAGCAAGTGCCATTTGCGCGGCAGTAACGCAGTAAGTAAATAAATCTCCTAAAGTTGCTGCAAGAAAAACAGAAATAACTTTATTTACTTTTGCTTTTTTACATAAAACAAAAATTCCATAAGAAACAAACGGACCGGCAATTGCCATAGAAAAAGTGTTTGCTCCGATAGTAGTCAGTCCGCCGTGAGCTAATAAAATAGCCTGGAATAAAAGAACAATCAGTCCTAAGATAGAAACAGCGGAAGGTCCAAATAAAATTGCTCCCAGTCCTGTACCTGTCATGTGAGAACAGCTTCCTGTTACAGATGGAATTTTCAGTGATGAAATTACGAATACAAAAGCTCCTGACATAGCAAGGAGTGTAATCAGATTTTTATGTTCAGCTAATGTCTTTTTAATAGACAAAAATCCGGCAACTAAAAACGGAATACATAAAGCACCCCATGCAATACAAAAGCTGCCCGGCAGATAGCCTTCCATAATGTGCATCGCACTGACATTAGACATTACTCCAAAAGTAAGTGCAAAAATGCTTGTCAGTACAAAAAGTCGTTTGCGTTGTTTACTCATTTTTCTTCTCCCTTCTGATTATGAAAATAAAAAAAGAACCTGTCCGGTACATACCGACAGGCTATCAGAAGAACAAGAGGTTCCAGCCAAATTGATAAGCTATGAGCCACCCTGTTCTTACACATGGCCATCGTTCGTAACCTGTGTAAATCGTATGTACAAGGCAGGTCTTCTGACTCAGGTATCGTCATTTTATTTCGTCTTCCCAGTAAACTCCAGTGACATAATGAAATAAAACTTCTCCATTACAGCGGCGTGACCGTGTGAGATTTTCACTCAACTTTCCTATTCTCCTGCAAACAGGCACCTCGAACATTCAATTCTGAATTTATTGTAACATACTATCTGATTTTGTCAATAATCAATAAGTTGCACCGAAAACAATTCTGTGCTAATATGAAAAAAATTATGTAAAAACAAAAGATTTAGGAGATGGAAGAAGAAATGAGTATTTCCATGGTGGGAATTGATTACAATAAAGCGTCGGTAGACGTGCGTGCACAATTTTCCTTTACAAAGAAAAATGCAGCGGCGGCGATGGAGAAATTAAAAGAAACTCCGGGAATTTTAGGCTGTGTTATTTTATCTACCTGCAACAGAATGGAGATTTGGGCAAGTACACAGGAAGAATGGGAGGGCTCTCTTTTTGAGTTCTTGTGTGAAGAAAAAGGAAAAAATCCGGAAGAATTTCGCAGATATTTTGTGGAGAGGGAGGAAGGAGAGGCGATTGAACATCTTTTTTACCTGACAAGCGGCTTAAAATCTCAGATTTTGGCAGAAGACCAGATTATTACTCAGGTAAAGGATGCCCTGTCTATGGCAAGAGACGTTTATTGTACAGACAATGTCTTGGAAGTGCTTTTTCGCATGGCAGTGACCGCAGCAAAACGAGTAAAAACAGAGGTGGTGTTTTCCAGAGGGAACAGCTCTGTCATTCATCAGGCTATTCAAAAGCTGAGAGAAGCAGGTTATTCTTTAGACGGCATTACCTGTATGGTAATCGGAAACGGAGAGATGGGGAAAGTGGCTGCATTGGCTTTGGCAGAAGCAGGCGCACATGTAACGGTTACAGTTCGTCAGTATCGCAGCGGAATTGTCAGTATTCCTAAAGGCTGTGACAGAATAAACTACGGAGAACGCATGGAATTTTTTCCTTCCTGTGACTTGGTGGTCAGTGCAACGGCAAGTCCCAATTTTACCCTTACAAAGGAGCTGATACAGCAGGCTAAAAAAGGGGAAAAACAACAGATTTTAATTGATTTGGCTGTTCCAAGAGACATAGAACCGTCTGTAAAGGAAATAGAGGGCATGACTCTTTATGATATTGACAGCTTTAAGATTGATACCAATTCTCTGGAGCTTCAGGAAAGTATGCAAAAAGCAGCGTTAATATTAAAAGAGCAGATGGAAGATTTTTATTGCTGGTATGACGGGAGAAGCTTAATTCCCCGTATTCAGGACATTCAGGCAGAAGCGGTTCAGGATTTGAATTTGCGTATTTTAAAAATTTTGCGAAAAACTCCTATGGAAGATGAAGACAGGGAAAACCTGTTAAACGCCATTGATACAGCGGCCGGAAAGGTTGTCAGCAAAATGATGTTCGGGCTTCGTGACACCTTGGAAAAAGAAGAATTTTTAAATTGTGTAGAAGGGTTGGAAAAGCTTTATGGAGCGTAAAGAAAAGAAGTTTTTTCCTCTGTTTATAGATTTCACACAGAAAAAGGCAGTGGTAATCGGAGGCGGGAAAATTGCCACCAGAAGAATTCAAACTCTGCTGGATTTTGTGGGAGAAATCACTGTTATTGCGCCTGCGTGTACGAAAGAAATCGAAATACTTTATGAGAAAAATGAAATTTTATATCAGCAAAAGAAGTATGAAAAGTCTGATATCAAAGATGCGGACATGGTTCTGGCGGTAACAGATGACAGCGCTTTAAACGAAGAAATATACAAGATTTGCAAAGAGAAGAATATACTGGTAAATGTAGCCAGCAATCAAGAAAAGTGTGACTTTCATTTTCCGGGAATTTTAGAATATGAAGATGTTGTAATCGGCTTTAACGGATGTGGAAAAGACCACAAAAAAGTCCGTAAAGTAAGAGAAATGATACAGGAAATGCTCAGTCATAAAGGGGAGTAAATATGAGAAAAGTAGTAATCGGAAGCAGAAAAAGTAAGCTTGCAGTGGTGCAAAGCGAGATGGTGCGGGATTATATTCAAAAAAATAACGAGGATATTCAAGTGGAAATCCTTACCATGAAAACCACAGGAGATAAAATTTTAGACAGAACCTTGGACAAAATCGGCGGAAAGGGCTTGTTTGTAAAGGAGCTGGATAAGGCTCTTGCAGAAAGAAAAACAGAACTGTCCGTACACAGCTTAAAGGATATGCCTATGGAAGTTCCAAAAGAGCTTCCTCTTATCGCATTTTCCAAAAGAGAAGATCCAAGAGACGTACTGGTGCTTCCAAAAGGCGTTACCCAATTAGAACCTTCAAAGCCTATTGGGTGCTCCAGTTTAAGAAGAATTTTACAGCTAAAAGAAATCTTTCCGGATATGGAATGTAAAAGTGTCAGAGGAAACGTTCAGACACGTTTGAAAAAATTAGATGACGGAGAATACAGCGGTCTTTTACTGGCGGCGGCAGGCTTGAAACGATTAGGACTGGAAGACAGAATTGCCCGTTATTTTGAGCCGGAGGAAATGATACCGGCAGCCGGTCAGGGGATTTTGGCAATTCAGGGAAGAAACGACGTGGATTACAGTTACTTAAAAGGCTATGGGGACGAAAATGCCACTTATGCAGCATTGGCAGAACGGGCTTTTGTAAGATATTTAGACGGAGGCTGTTCCTCTCCGGTAGCAGCTCATGCCAAGGTAGAGGACGGACAAATTATTTTACGTGGACTTTACTATGATGAAAATACAGGAAATTATGAAAAAGGATTGAAAAAAGGCAGCGTAAAAGAAGCAGAGGAACTTGGAATTTCTCTTGCAAAAGAGCTGAGAGAAAGGGGTAAAGCGCATGTGTAAAGGCAAGGTATGGCTGGTAGGAGCCGGTCCGGGAGATATTGGATTATTTACTTTAAAGGGAATGGAAATTTTACAGCAGGCAGAGGTGGTGGTGTATGACAGTCTGGTAGGTCAGGGAGTTTTATCACAAGTTCCAAAAACGGCTCGTTGTATTAACGTAGGAAAACGAGCATCTCATCACACCATGCCACAGGAACAGATTAATGAGGTTTTATTGGAGGAAGCAAAAAAAGGATATCGTGTAGTCCGCTTAAAAGGGGGAGATCCCTTCCTCTTTGGCAGAGGCGGAGAAGAGCTGGAGCTGTTAATTCAGGAGGGAATTCCTTACGAAATCGTACCGGGAGTGACTTCTCCTATTGCCGTTCCTGCTTATAACGGAATACCGGTTACCCACCGTGATTTTACATCTTCTCTTCACATTATTACGGGACATAAGAAAAAGGGTGCAGCCTATGACATTGATTTTGAAGCTCTTGTTCGCACAAAGGGAACTTTAGTATTTTTAATGGGTGTCAGCGCTTTATCGGATATTTGTCAGGCGCTTTTAGATGCAGGCATGGAAAAAGATATGCCCGCTGCGATTTTGCAGAAAGGAACAACGGCCGCACAGAAAAGAATTGTGGCAACAGTTTCTACTTTGCCGGAAGAAGTACAACGTCAGGGAATTGAAACGCCTGCCATTATTGTAGTTGGAAAAGTCTGTGCTCTGGCAGAGGAATTTGCATGGTATGAAAAGCTTCCCCTTTTCGGCTATAAGGTATTAGTGACAAGACCAAAAGAAGCTGCATCCTCCATGGCGGCAAAGCTTAGAAAGTTGGGGGCAGAAGTGTTGGAATTACCTGCTATTCAAACCACAGCAAAAAAAGAAAATACAGCTCTTTTTACAGCTTTTTCTCATTTACAGACTTATGACTGGATTGCTTTTACCAGCCCAAAAGGCGTAAAGGTTTTCTTTGAGGAAATGCAAAAGGCAAAGGTAGACGCAAGAAAGCTGGGAAATGTAAAATTTGCAGTAGTAGGAACAGGAACACAGAGAGCTTTACAGGAAAGAGGCTTTTTTGCAGATGTTATGCCAAAACTGTTTGACGGTGCATCTCTTGGGAAAATGTTGTGCGAAAAATGCAGCGGAACAGAGAAAATTTTACTTCCGAGAGCAGAAATCGGCAGTCAGGAAATTATAGAAGAATTAAAGAAAAAAGCAGGAATTACGATTGACGATATCGGTATTTATGAAACGCTTTATGAAAAATCGGAAATTATTGACGAAAAGAAAGAATTTGAAGCAGGAAGCATTAACTGTGCAGTTTTCACCAGCGCTTCCACGGTAAAAGGATTTGTAAAAGCAGTTCCGGCACTGGATTACAGCAAGGTAAAGGCTGCCTGTATCGGAAAGCAGACAAAGGCAGCAGCAGATAAATATTCTATGGAAACTTACATGTCAAAAGAAGCTTCTATTGACAGTCTTCTGGAATTAGTAATAGAATTAAAAAAGAATTCAGAGAAAAAGGAGTTGTAGAAGTATGAACATCAGACCGAGAAGGTTAAGAGGAAATGAAATTCTGAGAAAAATGGTACGTGAAACCAGAGCAGATAAAAGTTCTCTGATTTATCCGGTATTTGTGAAGGAAGGAACAGGAATAAAAGAAGAAATTCCAACTATGCCGGGACAATATCGTTACAGTATTGATACTTTGTTAAAAGGACTGGAAGAAACCTTAGATGCGGGCGTCAGTAAAGTTATGTTTTTCGGAATTCCTGATAAAAAGGATGAAGTGGGAAGTCAGGCTTACGCAGAAGACGGTATTGTACAAAGAGCCGTTGCAAAGGCAAAAGAAGCTTTTGGAGATGATTTGTATCTGATTACCGATGTATGTATGTGCGAATATACTTCTCACGGGCACTGCGGAGTTCTCTGCGGACATGAAGTGGAAAACGACAAGACGTTAGAGCTTTTGGCAAAAACAGCCCTTTCCCATGTACAGGCAGGGGCAGATATGGTAGCGCCTTCCGATATGATGGACGGCAGAGTTTTGGCAATCCGCAATCTTTTGGATGAAAACGGATACAAGGAAGCGCCAATTATGTCTTATGCAGTAAAATATGCTTCTGCATTTTACGGTCCTTTCCGTGATGCAGCCGGTTCTGCCCCTTCCTTTGGTGACAGAAAAAGTTATCAGATGGATTATCACAACCGCAGAGAGGGATTAAAAGAAGCTTTATTGGATGTAGAAGAAGGAGCGGATATTATTATGGTAAAACCGGCTCTTTCTTATCTGGATATTATCCGTGAGGTAAAAAATGAGCTTCACGTTCCTGTGGCAGCATATTCTGTCAGCGGAGAATACGCCATGGTAAAGGCAGGAGCAAAGCTTGGGTATATCGAGGAAGATAAAATTATCTGTGAAATGGCAGCCAGCGCTTACCGTGCAGGCACTGATATTTATCTCACTTATTTTGCAAAAGAAATTGCGAAATACATCGAAGAAGGGAGAATTGGATAATGACAAAATCAGAGGAATTATTTCAAAGAGCAGTAAAGAGAATACCCGGAGGAGTAAACAGTCCGGTTCGTGCTTACGGTTCTGTAACAGAAGCACCTCGCTTTATACAGGGGGCTGTGGGATGTAAAATCTTTGATGTAGACGGCAACGAATATATTGACTATATCGACTCATGGGGACCTATGATTTTAGGTCATAACAATGAGCAGATTAAAGATGCGGTCATCCGTGCCAGCGAAAACGGATTAAGCTTTGGCTGCGCTACGGAAGTAGAAGTGGAAATGGCAGAATTTATCTGTGATAAAATTCCTCACATTGATATGATACGTATGGTAAACTCCGGTACAGAGGCGGTAATGAGCGCTCTGCGTGTTGCCAGAGGCTATACGGGAAAGAACAAGATTATTAAATTTGCCGGCTGTTATCACGGACACACAGACGCTATGCTGGTAAGCGCAGGAAGCGGTGTTATGACAAGCGGCGTGCCGGACAGCGCAGGCGTTCCAAAAGGATGTACACAGGACACTATGCTTGCTGTTTACAACGATTTAAGCAGTGTAGAAAAGCTGTTTTTAGAAAGCGACAATCAGGTTGCCGCTGTGATTGTAGAACCGGTAGGCGCAAATATGGGTGTGGTTCCTCCGGCAGATGGATTTTTACAGGGACTGCGTGACTTATGTGATAAATATCATGCGCTTTTAATTTTTGACGAAGTCATTACCGGATTTCGTTTAAGCTTCAGCGGAGCAGCAGGATTTTACGGAATTACACCGGATTTGGTAACTTACGGAAAAATTATCGGAGCCGGTATGCCCGTAGGCGCTTACGGCGGAAGAAAAGAGATTATGGAAATGGTAGCTCCGGCAGGACCTGTGTATCAGGCAGGGACTTTAAGCGGAAATCCCATTGCTATGGCAGCAGGACTTACACAGCTGAAAATTCTCTGGGAAGATCAGGATATTTACAAACGTCTGTATCAGAAAGGAGAACTTCTGTATGAGGGAATTCGTAAAATCTTTTTAGAAAAAGGTGTGGACTATCAGGTGAATTCTGTGTCCTCCTTAGGCTGTATTTTCTTTACCCCAAATAAGGTAACGGATTATATTTCTGCAAAAACATCAGATACCACAGAATTTTCCAAATATTTCCAATATATGTTAAATCACGGTATTCACATGGCTCCGTCACAGTTTGAGGCTATGTTCTTATCCGATGCACATACAGAAGCAGAAATTCAGGAAACACTGGACTGTATCGAGAAATATTTTTAAGGTGACCTCATGAGTGAAACAGTTGTAGGAATTGGAATAATTGCGCTGCTGCTTTTATCGGCAGCAGCAGTTATGCTGTCAGAAAACAAAAGACGAAAGCTTTTTTTGCAGCAGAAATTAAAAAATGCCTGGGGACAAATACCTGACCGGGAATATACGTATGAAGATTTCCATCATATTTCGCAGTTTTTTCATAAGAGAGAAAAAGAAGGCTTTTTCATTGACGATATCACATGGAATGATTTAGACATGGACCGTATTTTCATGCTGCTGAACCAGACTTTTTCCGCCGTAGGAGGAGATTGTCTGTATGATATTTTGCGAAAACCGGTATTTGAAGAGAAAGAACTAAAATATCGCAATCGGTTGATGCTGTTTTTTGCTAAAAATCAGGAAATAAGAGAGCAGGTGCAGACCATTCTTGCTTCTGTGCGAAAATCCGGCAGCAATAGTATTTACGAAAATATTCATGTAACAACAGAAGTAAACATCAAAGGAAAAAACGTACAGATTGGATTTTGCAGTGCTTTTTTCCTGTCGCTTCTTGTCTTTATTTTGGCGCCTAATCCCGGAGTCTTTTTGTTTCTTTTGGTCTGTGTTGTGAATATCGGCGCTTATATGACACAGAAGCAGGAGGTGGATGCTTATCTTTCCAGTTTCAGAAATGTGTTGCAGCTTTTAGAAGCTTATAAGAAACTGGAAAAGCTAAAAATACCGGAGCTGGAAGCTGCCATGGCAAGAGGAATACCGGCACAGAAAAAGCTGGCAGGCTTTCAGAAACGTTCCTCGCTTGTTATTGACAGAAGCTCAACGGGAGGCGGACTGGAAGGCATGCTTATGGATTACATTCGTATGCTGACTCATATTGATTTGATTAAATTTCAGGATATGATGAAGTCCATGAAGGAAAACCAGAAGGAACTGGAGGAGCTGATTTATACTTTAGGTTATATAGACAGCATGATTTCCATTGCATCTTTTCGTGAAACCTTGCCTTACTATACTTGTCCTGAATTTAGGGAAGAGAAAAGAGCGTATATGGATGTGGAAAATCTTTACCATCCATTGATTGAAAATCCCGTGGCAAACAGTATTTCTGCCAAAGGCGGCATTTTGGTAACCGGTTCCAATGCTTCGGGAAAATCTACATTTTTGAAAAATATTGCAATAAACAGTATTTTTGCCCAAACCATTTATACCTGTACGGCATCTTCTTATTGCGCACCTTATTTTCAGGTCATGACTTCCATGGCGCTGCGAGATGATTTAGGAAGCGGAGAAAGCTATTACATCGTAGAAATCCGTTCCTTAAAGAGAATTTTAGACGCTGCAAAATCCGGCGAAAATCTGCTGTGTATTATTGACGAGGTATTACGAGGAACCAATACCATTGAGCGAATTGGAGCATCTTCCCAAATATTAGCGCACATCTGTAAAAACAATGTATTGTCTTTTGCGGCAACTCATGATATTGAATTGTCCTATATGCTTCAGGAATATTATGAAAATTATCATTTCGAAGAGGAAGTACGAGAAAAAGACGTTGTGTTTAACTATCTTCTGAAAAAAGGAAGAGTAACTACCAGAAATGCCATTCGCCTTTTAGAAATGATTGGCTATGATAAAACATTGATTGAAGAGGCGAAAAGAGCAGTAGAGGAGTTTGAAGCTTCCGGCAGTTGGAAAAATGTCGAAAAAGCAAGATAGAAAATTGTAAAATTTTGCATAGAAATATTGACAGATTTTCAGAAAGTTGTCATAATAAATCATAACAAAAAGAAAAAAATTTCTTTTTATATTTCAGAAAAGAAAAAGAAAATACACGAGAAAGAGACACATCTTTTTCTGCAAAGCAGGCATATCTTTTTGTAAAATCTACATATCTTATCTTACAAGCAGGGATACCGAAATGGTATCCCTCTTTTCTTTTTACACGGAAAAATCAGCAAAATCCGTGGCCGTTACCGCAGCATAAAAGCAAGATAATCAATAAAAGACAGCTATTGTCTCCGCCGCATCCGCATCCGTCTCCGCCAAATCCGTTACCGCAGAAGCATAACAGTAAAAGGATCCAGATAATGCAGTTACAATCGCCAAAATTGTGTGTCATGCCTCCTCCACAGTTGTCTTCACATCCGCAACCACAGTTTGTAGCAGCTAAATCACTCATGAATAAATCCTCCAAAAATTTTGATTACACTTACATACTATGTGAATAAAGAAAAATGGTGCAAAGAAATCAAAAAAAATTTAGGAAAGAGTTAAAGTAGAAAGCACCTGATAAATGTCCAACGTTCCGTATCCCCATTCCCGATTGGGATATAAGCGTTCAGGGCTTCGCTTTGCTCCTCTTATCAGCAAAGTTTTCAGCTCTGTGTTATTGAAAATTCTGGCAGGAGTACGACGCATTCCCCATTCTACCAACAAAGCGCACCCTCCGGCAGTAATCGCAGCAGATACAGAGGTTCCCGACAAAGTGGTAAAACGATTGTTTGGGGCAGGTCCAAAAACATTGACGCCGGGAGCAGCTAAATCCGGTTTTATTTGACCGCTTCTTGTATATCCTCTGCTGGAATTTAAAAACAAGCTGTTATTATAAGCATTATAAGCGGTTGCAGTAATCACAGAAGCAGAGTCAGAAGGAGCGGTAAGGGTGGTGTCGGGATTTGGCTGTATAAAGGTAATATCCGGTCTTGCAAGACCTGTAATAGGCAGCCACAGATGAAAAGAACCCTGCCCTGTGATATTGGTATATACCCGTATTTTCCAGATACCGGGAGTTGGATCTGAAAAGCGGATAAAAATCAGTTGGTTACCGGATACGGTTTGAAACATTTCTGAGCTGACAAAGATTTTTGTATTTTCTAAAATAAAAGAAAGATTTTCGCTAAAGCTGATGCGGGGAGAGATTTTTTGTACGATTTCACCTAAAGGAGACTCAAAACCCACAGCATAAACCTCAGGAGGATCGCTCCAAAATTCTACACAAAATCCGGAGGTGTTTTCAGCTACCAGTATTTCCACATCTTTGGAAACTTCGTTTCCGGAAAAGCTGCCATAGAAATGATGCGCTTTTCCTGCTTCATTTCCGGCAGCAACGACAGAATGAAGTCCACGGTAATTATCTGAGATGCTAAGCATGGAGTCTACGGGAGAAACACCGGCATGAGGACCTTGATTTGTGCCGAGACCAAGACACAGTATAAGGGGCTTTTTCAGTTCCTCTGCCAATAAAATGAGGTAGCGAATTCCCATCATAATATCTGTGCTCTGATAAGCAGGCATATCTCCGGTAGCAAAAAAAAGAGATTTTAAATACTGCTTTGCTTCCTTTAATTTCACCACAGCTAATAGACTCTCAGGAGCAGCGCCGTTAAAATCAAATTGAGGAAGGGTGCTTCCCCCTGCCACACCGGCAAGAAAAGTACCGTGGCCATTGATATCTTCGCTGGGAACTACGGAAAAGGGCGTTGTAGCAGTAAGAGCATTATTTAAGTCCTCATTACTGTAAGCACTTCCGTATTCTAAATCAAAGGGAGGCGTACCATCCTGAACTGTCTGATCCCAAAGACCGTAAATTCTGCTGCTTCCGTCAGTTCTTCGAAATGCAGGGTGTGTGTAATCAATGCCTGTATCAATAAAGCCCAAAAGCACATCTGCTCCCTTTAAATTTAAAACAGGCTGTGTCTGCACCGTCGTAATGCCGGAAGCGTCCAGACTTACTGTATCAAGAAGTGTGTAAAGCTTTGGTACTGTGTTATAAAAAAAGCCGTATTCATAATAATCCGGGTAGAGTTCTTCTTCTAAGGGATAGTGAACCATTCCGTAATATTGATTAAAAATCTGTGCTCCCCATTCTGCATATTCTTCTAAAAAACCGGAATATATGGGCAGGATGATATCTGCATACTTTTCTGAGAGAATAAATTCCTTTTTTGATGGCATAAACAGCTCCATAAGACTTTTCTTTCAATCTATGAAAGGAGGGGAGAAAACTTGCCAAGATTGTTTTATACCTTTGCATAGTTGCCACATATACTAATGAAAAAGGAAATTTTTTCATGGACAAAACGAAAAAAGCAGACAGTTATTGGCACGAGAATACAAGCAATGAACTTTGGACAGGAAAAGGAATAGGTGTTGCTGTATTAGATACAGGAGCATTTCCTCATATAGATTTCGACAATCGAATTTGGAGCTTTCAGGACTTTGTAAACAGGCGTACAAAGCCTTATGATGACAATGGTCATGGAACTCATGTACTGGGAATTATCGGCGGAAGCGGTGCGGCAGGAAAGGGCAAAATTCAGGGAATTGCGCCAAAATGCGGACTTATTCCCATTAAGGTGCTGGATAAAAAAGGAAATGGCAGCAAAGAAAAGGTATTGCGGGCTTTTCAATGGATTTTAGAAAATAAAGATTGCTACAATATCCGTATTGTAAATATTTCTGTTGGTACTACCAGACGAGAAGGACATGAGGATTTAATTCGGGCAGTGGAAGATGTCTGGGATGCAGGACTTGTGGTAGTAGCGGCAGCCGGAAATATGGGACCGGGAAGATGCAGTATTACAGCTCCCGGAAGCAGCAGAAAAATTATCACCGTAGGTTCTTCGGATATGCTGATGAAAAACCATGGAATTTCAGGAAGAGGTCCTACAAAAGAATGTATCAGTAAGCCGGATATTGTAGCCCCCGGAAGCGAAATCATGTCTTGTACCAACTCCGACAGCTTATTTCCTTATATTGCAAGAAGCGGCACATCTATGTCTACCCCTATTGTGTCAGGAGGAATTGCCCTTTTATTGGAAAAATATCCTCAAATGACGAATTTAGAAGTGAAAAAAAAGCTTTGGAAAACTGCCAAGGACTTGGGCTACGAGCATAATCTTCAAGGGTGGGGATTGTTTGATTTGCATAAATTTTTGCAATAACTCTTGACAAATATCTGTTTTGTCTATTAAAATGTACAAAATAGTTTAATAAAACGCAGTGATAATTTAAGAAAGCAAGAGGTAGAAGATATGGGAAAAATACAAATGGCAACACCTTTAGTAGAGATGGACGGAGATGAAATGACAAGAATTTTATGGGGGTGGATAAAAGAGGAACTGCTTTCTCCTTTTCTTGACTTAAATACAGAATATTATGATTTAGGATTAAAGTATCGAGACGAAACAAATGACAAAGTGACTTTGGCTGCCGCTGAAGCAATCAAAAAATATAAAGTAGGGGTAAAATGCGCTACCATTACGCCAAATGCAGCCAGAGTCGAAGAATACCATTTAAAAGAAATGTATAAAAGCCCTAACGCCACCATTCGTTCCTGCTTAGACGGTACGGTTTTCCGCACGCCTATTTTGGTAAAGGGTATTGAGCCCTGTGTAAAAAGCTGGAAAAAACCCATTACCATAGCAAGACATGCTTATGGCGATGTATATAAAAATGCCGAAATGAAAATTCCGGGAGCGGGACGGGTAGAACTGGTCTATACAAATGAAAAAGGAGAAGAAACAAGAGAATTGATACAGGAATTTCAGGAGTCCGGTATTGTACAGGGGATACATAATCTGACTTCTTCCATTGAAAGTTTTGCAAGATCCTGTTTTTCTTATGCACTGGATTGCCATGAAGATTTATGGTTTTCTTCTAAAGACACCATTTCTAAAAAATATGACCATACTTTTAAAGATATTTTTCAGGAAATTTATGAAAAAGAATACAAAGAGAAATTTGAAAAAGAAAATCTCACCTATTTTTATACCTTAATTGACGATGCAGTAGCCCGCATCATGAAAGCAGAAGGCGGTTTTATCTGGGCATGTAAAAATTATGACGGAGATGTAATGAGCGACATGGTTTCCTCCGCTTTTGGCTCACTTGCCATGATGACTTCTGTCTTAGTATCTCCCAAGGGATATTTTGAATATGAGGCTGCCCACGGCACAGTACAGCGCCATTATTATCAATATCTGGAAGGAAAACAGACCTCTACCAATCCGGTAGCAACTATTTTTGCATGGAGCGGCGCTTTAAGAAAAAGGGGAGAGTTGGACGGCAATGCAGAATTAGAACAATTTGCAGATAAATTAGAGAAGGCTGTTTTAACAGTCATCGAGTCCGGAAAAATGACAAAAGATTTGGCTGCAATTACCTCCGAAACCTCTGTAACTGTATTAAACAGTTTCGATTTTATAAAAGAAATCAGAAAAGAATTAGAGGCTATTTAACATTTAAATTGAAAAGAGTATATTAAAACAAAAATCTAGAAGATTTCTATATTTTTGGCGAAATTTTCCAGCACGCTTTGAGATTACACACTCAAAGTGAGTGCAAACTGAGTGCCAAATATAGAAATCCTCTAGGTTAGTTAAATTATTCTGCTAATTCTTCCCACTTTTCATAAAGCTCTTCCAGCTTTTGGGCAATTTCGGCTTTTTCTTTCGAAAGGCGAACACATTCCGCTACATTGGTAGCAACCTCCGGTTTTGCCATTTCCTCATCAATTTTACTGTCTCTTGTTTCCAATTCCTCAATCAAGGCTTCTGTCTTCTTTAAATCATTTTCTTTTTTGCGAAGACGTGCCTGTTCTTCTTTTTGTTGTTTCCAGTCTAATTTCACCGCAGAAGTCTTTGTTTCAACTGCCTCCTCCTGAATATCCGGCGCATAAATCTGGGTTAATTCTTCTTTTTTCTCTAAATAATAATCATAATTTCCAATGTAATTTACCAGCTTTTGATTGGTTAAATCTAAAATTCTGGTAGCGGTTTTATTGATAAAATAACGGTCATGAGAGACGTATAAAACCGTTCCTTCATAATTGCTTAAAGCCTCTTCCAAAATTTCTTTTGAGGTAATGTCCAGATGGTTGGTAGGCTCATCGAGAATTAAAAAATTAGCTTCTGAAAGCATAAGCTTTGCCAGAGAAACACGTCCTTTTTCTCCCCCGCTTAAAGCCTGAATAGGCTTAAATACATCGTCTCCCGTAAACAAAAATGCAGCCAGCAGATTGCGGATTTCCGTATTGGTAAGCTTTGGAAAGTCATCGGAAATTTCTTCAAAAATAGTCTTTTCATTGTGTAAAACATGGTGTTCCTGATCGTAATAACCGATATGAACTTTACTTCCCAAATGAAAACATCCGGTATCCGGCGGTACAATTTCATTTAAAATTTTTAAAATCGTAGTTTTCCCTGTACCATTATTTCCGATAATGGCAACACGTTCTCCTCTTTTCACAGAAAAGTTCAAATCTTCAAAAAGTGTGAGAGGAGGGAAGGACTTTCCAAGTCCTTCTACGGTTAAAACATCGTTTCCGCTGGTAATTCTGGGCTTTAACGTAATCTTCATGGAACTGTCAATTTCCACCGGTTTTTCCAGAACTTCCATTTTATCCAGCATTTTTTCTCTGCTTTCTGCTCTGCGGATGGACTTCTCTCTGTTAAAGGATTTCAGCTTTGCAATGACCTCCTCCTGATGTTTGATTTCCTGCTGCTGATTTAAATATGCCTGATAAGCTGCTTTACGAAGAAGGGCTTTCTTTTCACTGTAAGCGCTGTAATTTCCCGTAAAAGTGGATACTTTTCCATTGTCGATTTCTACAATTTTCGTAGCAACCTTATCCAGAAAATAACGGTCATGTGATACAATAAAAACAGCTCCCGGATAATTCAAAAGATAAGTTTCCAGCCATGCAATGGAGTCCATATCCAAATGGTTGGTAGGCTCATCCAATAAAATAATATCCGGTTTGGAAAGAAGCAGACGGCCAAGAGCTACCCTCGTTTTTTGTCCTCCGGAAAGAGTGGAAACCTGTTTCTGAAAATCTTCTTCCTGAAAGCCCAGTCCTTTTAAAACACCTGTCAGCTCACTTTTGTAGGCATATCCGTTTTCCATTTCAAATTCATGTGTAAGACGGGAGTAGCTGTCCATAAGCTTTGTTAAGGCTTCTCCGGTGGCATGCTTCATTTCAGCTTCCATTTCCCTCATGCGGATTTCCATATCCAGAATATGCTGTTTTACCTGCAACAAACAGTCATAAATGGTAAGCTCATTTTCCATTTCCTGATGCTGCGCCAGATAGCCTAAGGTCTTTCCTTTTGCCAAAATAACCTGTCCATTATCAGGGGAAAGCTCGCCCACAATAATACGAAAAAGCGTAGATTTTCCTGCGCCGTTAATGCCCACAAGGGCTGCTTTTTCTCTTTCTTCTATATGGAAACTGGCATCCTGTAAAATGGTGACGCCATCAAAAGATTTTTCTATATTTTGACACGCTAATATCATGTAAATATCTCCTTTGTAAATATAGTATCTTCATTTATTATAGCGGAAAAAATATATTTGACAACAGATAAATGAATTATGATTGACTTTAATTTAACAATTTTATATAATAATTTTAAGAAATGTGTATTTTGAATACAGGAGGGTTCGCCGTGGAGGAAAAAAGCATTTCAAAAGCAGTAATTAAACGATTGCCTCGATATTACAGATATTTAGGTGAACTCATGGAGGAGGGAATAGAAAGGATTTCATCCAATGAGTTAAGTGCAAAGATGCGTGTAACAGCTTCACAAATCCGTCAGGACTTAAATAATTTCGGAGGTTTTGGGCAGCAGGGATACGGATACAATGTGCCATATCTGTACGAGGAAATCGGAAAAATTCTGGGGTTGGATAAAACCCATCACATGATTATTATAGGAGCGGGAAATCTGGGACAGGCTCTTGCCAATTATGTAAAATTTGAAAAAAGAGGATTTAAAATTGTAGGCGTTTTCGATATCAATCCGGTTTTAAAAGGAATTTCCATTAGAGGAAATGGAATTCGTATGATGAGCGAGCTGCCGGAGTTTCTTCAAAAAGAAGACGTACAAATTGCAGCGCTGACCGTGCCCAAAAGCAGCGCCGCAGAAATCGCAGAGCTTCTGGTACAAAATGGAATTAAAGCCATTTGGAACTTTGCCCATTTGGACTTGAACGTTCCAAAAGATGTGATTGTAGAAAACGTTCATCTTTCCGAAAGTCTGATGCGTTTATCTTACAATTTGACTGTTGCGGAGCAGAAAGAAGAAAAATAAGGGGGAAGGCTGTTGTGAAAGAAATTTTACAGCAGCTTTTTTCCGTTATCGTTAGGAGGATGACATGGAGAGAATTGTAACAGGTGAGCAGATGCAGCTTTTAGATAAATGCACCATAGAAGAAATGGGTATTCCCTCTTTCGTGCTTATGGAAAGAGCCGGACTTTCTGTTTTTGAAGCAATAAAAAAAGAGGGGTTTTCTCTTAATAAAATTTTGATTTTATGCGGAAGCGGAAATAATGGGGCAGATGGTGTGGTACTGGCACGACTGCTTCATCTTGCAGGTTATTGCACAGATGTCTGTATTTTAGGAAAGCCGGAGAAATTTACAAAAGAAATGCAAAAACAGATAGATATTGGAAAAAATTATGGAATTTCCTTTGTCAAGAGTTTTCATATTTCTGAATATACTGTTATTGTAGATGCTGTTTTCGGTGTAGGACTTTCCAGAGAAATCACGGGAAATTTAAAAGAAATTATACTGGAATTACATAAATTTCAAGGAAAAATCGTTGCTGTGGACATTCCCTCCGGCATTTGCAGCAGAACAGGAAAAATATTGGGCTGTGCGGTAAAAGCAGACTTAACCATCACATTTGCTTATGGAAAAACAGGGCTTTTTCTTTATCCAGGAGCAGAATATGCAGGAAAGGTTGTCATTGCCGATATCGGTATTTATGCCAAACCGGAAATACTTCCAAAGCCCGAAATTTTCACTTACACAAAAGAGGACTTAAAAGAAATCCGAAGAAAAAGGGATGGAAATAAAGGCAGTTTTGGGAAAATCCTTTTAATTGCAGGAAGCAAGGATATTTTCGGCGCAGCTTATTTAAGCGGAATGGCAGCCATGAGGACAGGAGCAGGCATGCTAAAAATCTGTACGCATAAAGAAAATAAGGCTCTTTTTTCCTGTTTTCCCGAAGCAATGCTTCTGTGTTACCAGAATGATGAGAACATTACAAAAGAGCTGTCAGAAGGCTTTCAATGGGCAGATGTCATTGGAATTGGACCGGGTATTGGTCTTGGCAAACAAGCAGAAAGTTTGCTGGATACGGTGCTTTCCCACGGAACAAAACCCCTTGTTATTGATGCAGACGCCATTGGAATGTTAAAAGGACGCACAGAACAGTTAAAAAACTATCCAAATGAAGTGATTTTAACACCACATTTAGGAGAATTTTCCCGTCTTACCGATATTTCTATAAAAAAATGGAAAGAAAATCCCATAAAAATCACACAGGAAATTGCAAAAACCCTTTCTGTTGTGTTAGTATGTAAGGATGCCAGAACAGTTATCAGTAATGGAGACAAAAACATTTACTTGAATTTATCCGGAAATGACGGTATGGCAAGCGCAGGCAGCGGCGATGTTCTGACAGGTATGATTTTAAGTCTTTTGGCTCAGGGAAAAGATGGGTTAAAGGCAGCCTGTCTGGGTGTTTATCTTCACGGAGCTGCCGGAGATTTGGCAGCAAAAAGAAAAGGCCGTGCAGCTATGCTGGCAGGAGATTTAATAGACGCAGCAGGGCAAATTCTGGATGAAGTTTAAAAAGGGAGAGATGAGAAAGGCATGAGAATACAAAGCAGAATTCAGGCGCACATTAATCTGGATGCAATCGATTATAACCTGAAAAACATGTATGATTATATGGGAAAAAACACACAGATTATCGCCGTGTTAAAGGCAGACGGTTATGGACATGGAGCAGTTCCCATCGCAAAGGAGATTGAAGCTTATTCTTATATATGGGGAATTGCGGTTGCCACTGTGGAGGAAGGCAGAGAGCTTCGAAAAGCCGGAATAAAAAAGCCGATTTTAATTTTAGGCTATACCTACGAAGAAGATTATGACCGAATTGTAAAAGAAGATTTTCAACCTACGGTATTTAAGCTTTCTATGGCAGAACAGCTTTCAAAAGCAGCCGTAAAAGCCAATAAAACTTTAAAAATACATATAAAATTAGATACAGGCATGACACGTATCGGCTATCGCCACATAGAAGACGCAATACCGGAAATCGTGGAAATTTCAAAGCTTCCCAACATTGAATTAGAGGGGATTTTTACTCATTTTGCCAGAGCAGACGAGGCAGATACTGCACCGGCGTATCAACAGCTGGAAAAATATCAGGAATTTTTAAACGCTTTAAAGAGACAGGGAATTTCTATACCTGTAAAGCATTGCTCTAACAGCGCAGCCATTATTCGGATGCAGG
The DNA here is from genome assembly GCA_900539145.1 of uncultured Blautia sp. Lineage (GTDB taxonomy): Bacteria > Bacillota > Clostridia > Lachnospirales > Lachnospiraceae > Blautia. The sequence goes on along the minus strand of UQAX01000011.1, from coordinate 17,966 downwards.
ATGCCTATTTCGATGCAGTGCGTGCAGGAATTATTCTCTACGGCATGTATCCTTCCAATGAAGTGGAAAAAGATAAAATTCTTCTGAAACCGGCAATGGAATTGAAAAGCCATATTGCATACATAAAAGAAGTGGAACCGGGAGTGGAAATCAGCTACGGCGGAACCTTCACAACTGAAAAAGTAACCAGAGTTGCCACCATACCCGTGGGCTATGCAGACGGTTATTCCAGAGGTCTTTCCAATAAAGGCAGTGTCTTAATTCGTGGAAAAAGAGCAAAAATCCTCGGAAAAGTATGTATGGACCAATTTATGGTAGATGTAACGGAAATTCCGGAAGCAGAGGAATTAGATGAAGTAACCCTTCTTGGAAAAGACGGTACAGACTGCATTACCATGGAAGAATTAGGCGAGCTGTCAGGCAGATTTAATTATGAGTTCGCCTGCTGTATCAGTAAAAGAGTTCCAAGAGTATATTATAAAAACGGACAAGTAAAAGAATAAAAAAGACTGCGGATAATACATGAATACACACGAAAAAAATGGGTAAAATCATAAAAAACATAAAATCGGAGTGTGAAATGTGTGGTTATCAAACGCGGAGATATTTTTTATGCAGACCTGCGGCCGGTGGTCGGCAGTGAGCAGGGCGGTATCAGACCGGTTCTGATTATACAAAATGATATTGGAAACAAACACAGTCCAACGGTCATCTGTGCGGCAATTACTTCCAGAATGAACAAGGCAAAGCTTCCTACGCATATTGAAATTGATGCACAGTCTTATGCTATTGTAAAGGACTCGGTAATTCTGCTGGAACAGTTAAGAACCATTGATAAACGAAGGCTGAAGGATAAAGTCTGCCATTTGGATGCAGAGATATTGAAGAAAGTCAACCATGCACTGTGTGTCAGTCTGGAACTTCCTACATAGTTTTCTGCGGAAATCTTGACGAAAGATATGGAAAATGGTATTTTATTCATGATGTGTTTTTTCACATTGAAAAACGTAAGAAGAAGGAAGGAAATAAAATAATTTATGGATGATGGGAGTAGCCTTATAGGGGCTCTGATAGTATTTGTCGCATTTATTCTGGTAAATGGTAGTTTGTATGGTTTTGGAGCTGCCATTCAAAAGGTAAGCGAAGCAGATGTGGAGAAAAAAGCCAGTGAACAAAATGACAGAAAATCTCAATGGATTTTAGAGATTATGGCAAACCCTGCTGCAATTATTAACACAATTTTAACAACGGCAACACTTTTAAGTATTTTAATTGGTTATATTGGAATTCATTCTATAACACCTTATGTTTATACATGGATAGAAGGACTTTTTAAAGCAGCCGGTATAGAAATGCTGCCTTATATAGGAGCAGGAATTTCTGTTGTATTGGTGTTGGTGTTCTTTTTGATTACGTTGATGTCTTTTGGTGTGATTTCAGCTAAAAAAGTATTTAATCATAATCCTGATAAATGGGTGTATCGCACAGCAGGTATGGTTCGATTTTTCGTAACTGTTTTTAAGCCGATTACTTTTCTGATTATGAAGCTTTCCAATGTAATTGTGAGGTTATTTGGTGTAGATCCTCATAAACAGGAAGATGATGTGACAGAAGAAGAGATTATTTCTATGGTGGACGATGCGCATGAGCAAGGTGTTATCGAAGAAAATGAAGCAGAGATGATTCAGAATATTATGGAGTTTTCTGAGACAGAAGCGCAGGATATTATGACGCACCGCAAAAATCTTCATGCCATAGAAGAAAACACCTTATTAAAGGATGCTTTGTCCTATATGCTGGACAACAGCAATTCCCGCTATCCGGTATACAGGGAAGATATTGATAATATTATCGGTATTTTGCATTTGAAAGATGTTATGAGGCAGATCACATTCCCTGAGTGTGAAAATCTTCCCATTGGTTCTATTCCAAATTTAATCAGGGAAGCCGTGTATGTTCCGGAAACCAGAAGTATCAATGATTTGTTTAAGCGTATGCAGGCAAAGAAAATTCATCTGGTAGTCGTGGTAGATGAATACGGACAGACATCGGGAATTGTAACAATGGAAGACATTTTAGAGGAAATCGTAGGCAACATTTTAGATGAGTATGATGAAGACGAAAACTTTATCCAGCTTCAAAACGACCAGTCCTTGGTTATGAATGGGCTTACCCCTCTGGAGCAAGTAGACGATGTATTAAATTCTGATTTTGATGAAGAAGAATTTGATACCTTAAACGGTTATCTTACCTCTTTATTAGGTCATGTACCTAATATGGCAGAGGATAAAGAAATAAAAGCAAAAGGATATTTATTTACCATTCTTGCAGTGGAAAATAATACCATACAAAAAGTTCGGGTTGAAAAATTACCGGACGAAGAAAAAGGAGAAGAGAAATGTCAGGACATTCAAAATTCGCAAACATAAAACATAAAAAAGAGAAAAACGATGCCAAAAAAGGTAAAATCTTTACCGTTATCGGTAGAGAAATTGTCGTAGCTGTAAAAGAAGGCGGACCGGATCCGGCAAACAACAGCAAATTAAGAGATGTTATTGCAAAAGCAAAAGCAAATAACATGCCAAACGATACCATTGAAAGAGGTATTAAAAAAGCTGCCGGAGACTCCAATGCAGATAACTTTGAAGTGCTTACATACGAAGGCTATGGTCCAAGCGGTGTGGCTATTATCGTAGAAACACTGACAGACAATAAAAACCGTACTGCCGGAAATGTAAGAAGCGCTTTTACAAAAGGAAATGGAAACATTGGTACACCAGGTTCTGTATCCTTCATGTTTGATAAAAAAGGTCAGATTATCATTGACAAAGAAGAATGTGAAATGGATGCAGATGATTTGATGATGATTGCCTTAGACGCAGGTGCAGAAGATTTTGCAGAAGAAGAGGACAGCTTTGAAGTGCTTACCGCTCCTGATGATTTCAGTGCAGTAAGAGAAGCTTTGGAAAAAGAAGGCATTCCAATGGTGGAAGCACAGGTTGCCATGATCCCTCAGAATTATGTAGCACTTTCTGATGAGCAGGATATCAAAAATCTTCAGAAAACTCTTGATTTACTGGAAGATGACGATGACGTCACTGACGTATGGCATAACTGGGAAGAATAAAAATAGAGATACTACACATAATACCTCCAGAAAACAGAACTGGAGGTATTTTTATGTCTGAGGAGAAAAACGAAAAACTGGATAAAACCCGGCAGCAAAATGAACAGATTGAAGAAATGGGACAGGTTTTACTGGAAGAAAACGAGAAAGAGTATCATATTCAGCTTTTATCCATTATTGGAGAAGTGGAAGGGCATGAATGTTTGCCAAACAACAGCAAAACCACCAAATACGAGCACGTACTTCCAAAGCTTGCCATGATTGAAGACAGTAAGGAGACAGACGGGTTATTGATTTTATTAAACACCGTAGGAGGAGATGTGGAAGCAGGACTTGCCATTGCAGAGATGATAGCTTCTTTAAGCAAGCCCACCGTTTCCCTTGTACTTGGAGGCGGTCATTCCATTGGTGTTCCCATGGCGGTTTCCGCAGATTATTCTTATATTGTTCCAAGCGCAACTATGGTAATCCATCCGGTTCGAAGCAACGGCATGTTTATCGGCGTTATGCAGACCTATCGGAATATGGAAAAAATTCAGGACAGGATTACACGCTTTATTGCCTCTCATTCAAAAATGCCCCAAAAGCGTATTGAAGAGCTGATGCTGGATACATCCCAGCTGGTAAAGGATGTAGGAACGATGCTGGAAGGAGAGGAAGCCGTAAAAGAAGGGCTGATTGACGAAACAGGCGGGATTTGTCAGGCGCTTCACAAGTTGTACGAATTGATTGAAAAAGAGAAAGCACAGAAATCTTAGGAATTTAAGTTGTACGAATACAGGATTTATGATAGAATAAACATTTGATAAAAACATAAAATACGAATGATGAGGTTAATAAAATGTCATTTATACAGGCACTCTTATTAGGTGTAATTCAGGGAATTACAGAATTTCTTCCGGTGAGCAGCTCCGGTCATCTGGCAATTATTGAAAATTTGTTTAAAATAGAAACAGACACCGGGCTTTTATTTAATACCATTATACATCTGGGAACTCTTGCTGCAATTTTTATTGCGTTTCGTCAGGATATAAAAAAGCTGCTGTTGGAAGGCTGTAAAGCTCTTTATGACATCTATGGAAATGTGCAGACTTATTTTCACAATAAGCACCAGCAGGATGCAAAACGGTATAAAAAGATTATTTCCAATAATTACAGGAAGCTTCTGTTGCTGCTTTTTGTATCTACCATTCCTACTGCATTTTTAGGCTTTTTGCTTCAGAATGTTGTAGAGCAGGCAGGAAAAACTCTTCTTGCGCCGGCTATGGGACTTTTTATAACAGGAATTTTGCTTTTAGTAGTAGATTTCTTTCCGGCAGGAAAGAAAATCCCGAAGGATGTTACTTATTCTGTTGCATTTTTGTTGGGAATTTGTCAGGGGATTGCTGTTTTTCCGGGAATTTCCAGAGCAGGAATTACCATTGCAGTCTGTCTTCTGTGCGGATTTAACCGCAAATTTGCAGTGAAATATTCCTTTTTAATGGCAATACCGGCTATGCTGGGAGCAGCGCTTTTAGAGCTGTTTCAGTTTTCCTACACAGGGGAGAATGTAGAAGCCATGGCTTTGGCTCTTTTTGCAGCAGTTGTAGCAGGTATTGTAGGTTATTTCTGCATCAAGGGAATGTTAGCGGTAATGAGAAAGAAACGTTTTCGTATCTTTTCTGTTTATTGCTTTTTATTGGGAATTGTGGCAATCGTTTGTAATTTTATATAAATATTAGGGGAATTGATTAAAGGGAGAAAAGAAATATGGCAGCAACCAAGAAAAAAAGTGCAGGAAAACGAAGGACTCCTGCCTCAAAAAAGAAAAAGCAAGTACAGACAGGACATTCTATGGAGTCAGAAATCCTTTTATGGATTGTTCTGGCTGTTTCTGTCGTACTTTTAATCAGTAATTTCGGAGTAGGCGGCTCGGTAGGAAATGCAATCAGCAGCTTCTTTTTCGGACTGGTGGGACTGGTCTGTTACCCTCTTCCGATTTTTTTGTTCCTTGGAGTTGCCTTTGTCATCGCAAACAAAAGAAATCCGAGAGCATACAGAAAAATGGCAGGATTTGTCCTGCTGTTTCTTGCTGCCTGCCTTTTTTTACAACTTGTTACAGAAGGCGTTATATATGAGCGTGATTTCATGGCTTATTACCGTGTTTCCGCAGAATATAAAACAGGCGGCGGCCTTCTGGGAGGAGCTTTAAGCCGTCTTTTGGTACAGGCATTCGGAACGGTAGGCACTTATGTAATTACCGTGATTGCCATGGTGATTTCCTTTGTTTTGATTACACAAAAATCCATGTTTGATATGATTAAAAAATTCAGTCGTAAAATGTATCGACATGCTGCACAACGAAAAGCCGCAAGACAGGAAGCATTAAAAGTCCGTCAGGAAGAACTGGAAGAAAAAGAGCAACAAAAGGAGCGAAAACAGAAGCGGCAAGAACGAACAGAAGATTTCTTAAAAGAAACCCAAATACAGGAAACAGGAAAAAAAGGAAAACAGAAAAAGGAGCGAAAAGCTTCCAAAAAAGAATTGCCGGAAGAAGCAAATACAGAAAATCAATTCTTGGAAGAACCCTTTGTTCCGGAAAATGCTTTTCCAATACATAGAGCCGAGGAGCTGGTACAGGATTTGGAAGAAATTGTTCCGGCAGCAACAGAAGAAAAGGAAACCTCCAGAAAAAATCCCCGTTCTTCCAAAGCAGAAATTGAACAGGGCATTCATGAAGTGAGCGAAGAAATTGCTTTAAAAGAAGCAGAAGTAAAAAAGGCTTATGAATTTCCCCCCATTGATCTTTTGAAAAAAGGAAAACAGACAGGGGGAGACTCGGACGCTCATTTAAGAGAAACTGCAGGAAAATTGCAGGAGACTTTACATAATTTCGGTGTAAATGTAAGTATTACAAATGTAAGCTGCGGTCCTACGGTTACCAGATATGAATTACAGCCAGAGCAAGGGGTAAAGGTAAGCAAAATTGTAGGTCTTACCGATGATATTAAATTGAATTTGGCTGCAACAGATATTCGAATTGAAGCGCCCATCCCCGGAAAAGCTGCTGTCGGAATTGAAGTTCCCAATGCAAACAACAGTACGGTTATGCTCCGTGACTTATTGCAGTCAGAAGCTTTTTTAAACTGCAAATCAAAGCTTGCCTTTGCGGCAGGAAAAGATATTGCGGGAAAACCGGTGATTACCGATATCGCAAAAATGCCTCATCTTTTGATTGCAGGGGCTACGGGTTCCGGTAAATCCGTATGTATCAATACAATTATTATCAGCCTTCTTTACAAAGCATCACCGAATGATGTAAAATTGATTATGATTGATCCGAAAGTGGTAGAGCTCAGCGTATACAACGGAATTCCACATTTGTTTATTCCGGTTGTCACCGATCCGAAAAAAGCTGCGGGAGCGTTAAACTGGGCAGTGGCTGAAATGACAGACCGTTATAATAAATTTGCTCAGTATAATGTCCGTGATTTAAAAGGATACAATGCAAAGGTGGAAAGTATTGCAGATATTGAAGATGAAAACAAACCGAAAAAGCTGCCTCAAATCGTAATTATTGTAGACGAGCTTGCAGACCTTATGATGGTAGCTCCCGGCGAAGTGGAAGACTCTATCTGTCGTCTTGCACAGCTTGCCAGAGCAGCAGGAATTCATCTGATTATTGCCACACAGAGACCTTCGGTCAATGTTATTACAGGGTTAATTAAGGCAAACATGCCTTCCAGAATTGCTTTTTCTGTATCATCCGGCGTAGACTCCAGAACCATTTTGGATATGAACGGCGCAGAAAAACTGCTGGGTAAAGGGGACATGCTCTTTTATCCGCAGGGATACCAAAAGCCTGCGAGGGTTCAGGGCGCTTTTGTCAGCGATCAGGAAGTAGGCGCTGTGGTGGACTTTTTGTCAAAACAAAATCCAGCAGCAGAGTATGATAAAGAAATTCAGGAAAAAATTGAAGCAGTAAAAGAGACAACAGCAGCCGGTGCAAACACGGCAAATGACAGAGATGTCTATTTTGCCGATGCCGGTAAATTTATTATTGAAAAGGACAAAGCCTCCATCGGAATGCTCCAAAGGGTGTTTAAAATCGGCTTTAACAGGGCTGCCCGTATTATGGATCAGTTATATGAAGCCGATGTGGTAGGTGAGGAAGAAGGGACAAAGCCCCGAAAAGTGCTGATGTCTATGGAAGAATTTGAACAGTATATTGACGAGTATTTATAGAAAATGAGGATAGAGTGGCATGAAATGTACGAAATGTGGTGCAAAGCTTGAAGAAGGAACTTTATTTTGCCCCAAATGTGGGAAGGAGGTTCAATGGGTTCCGGAATATAATACACTGGAAACCTTAATCAAGCAAAGAGAGTTAAAAGAGCTGGAAAAAAGAAAAAAAGAGCTGGAACTGCAAAAAGAACAGGAGCGTCTGCAAAGAAAAGCAGAGCTTGAAAGAAAGAAAAAAAAGAAAAGAAGGATTATATTGGCTGGTTCTCTTACGGCAGTTGTTGCAGCAGCAGGACTTGGAATGTTTTTTGTCTATCAGTCTCAGCACAATTCCTTTGATTTTCAGATGGCACAGGCAGAGACAAAATTCAGCAACAAAGATTACGAAAGCGCTTTAAAATACATAGAAAGAGCCTTGTCCTTAAATCCCAAAAGCGCCGAAGCAAACGTTTTAGAAGCAAAGATTTACCTGAAGGAAGATAATGAGTCGGCTGCTCTGTCTATTTTGCTTTCTGTTGTGGAAGAACATCCGGACAGTGTCAATGCCTACGGAGAGCTTTTAAGACTTTACGAAAAAAATGAAGAATTTGACAAAATTGCAGAACTGATGAGCAATGCCAGCGATACTATGAAGGAAAAATATAAAGCGTATGTGTCCGAAAAGCCTTTGCCTTCCAATGTAGGCGGCACATACTCCATAGATATTACTGTGGAATTTCAAAATCTTCCCGAAGGAACAGAAGTTTTCTATACTTTAAACGGAAAAACACCGGATAGGCACAGTAAAAAGTATGAGGAAGCCATTGCTCTTGAGGAAGAAGAAACCGTAACCTTAAAATATATTGCTTACAATAAAAAAGGAATTCCAAGCAAGGTGGGTGAGGAAACTTATACATTAAAGTTTGAAGCTCCTGAAAAGCCGCAGATTTCTCCAAATTCCGATAAGTATGATTATGCGGCAGATATTATTGTAACAGCACAGGAAGGCTGTGATATTTACTACGCTTTTGACGAAGAGCCTACTACCGACAGTCAAAAATATACAGGTCCGATTGCCATGCCTAAGGGAGAACATACTTTTTCAGCGATTGCCGTTGATAAGAGAGGAAAAGTAAGTCCGGTAAGCAGCGCTATCTATGTTTATTATGGGTAATAAGTCAAAAAAAAGAAACAAATAACAGCAATGTGCACAAAAATGAATTTTATACAGTAAAAGCAGATTGAAATTTTATTCTATTTGTCTTATACTGATGGTTAGCAATTATAACAATATATCGACATAAGATAATATCGATGGAATTCATCGCAAAACTGCTATGCGGGCAGAGAAAAGCCGGTATTTTGTGAGAAATATTGAGGAGGACATTATGTATAAAATTCTAAAAGCAGAAAAGCTTAATGAGATTGTATATCTCATGGTTGTAGAAGCACCTATGGTTGCAAAGCATTGTCAGCCAGGCCAGTTTATCATCGTAAAATTAGATGATGCAGGAGAAAGAGTTCCCCTGACAATTTGTGATTACGACAGAGAGGCAGGAACCGTAACAATCGTATTCCAGCCAATCGGAGCATCCACAGAAAAATTCGCAAAATTACAGACAGGAGACGCTTTTGAAGACTTTGTTGGTCCTTTAGGATGTCCATCTGAATTTGTAAATGAAGATATTGAAGAATTAAAGAAAGAAAAAATTCTTTTCGTAGCCGGCGGAGTAGGTACTGCACCTGTTTATCCTCAGGTAAAATGGCTTCATGAGCATGGTATTGATGCTGACGTTATTGTCGGAGCAAAGACAAAGGATTTAGTTATCCTTGAAAAAGAAATGGAAGCTGTTGCAGGTAATCTGTATGTTACAACAGACGACGGTTCTTACGGACGCAGCGGTATGGTAACAAAAGTCATTGATGATTTAGTGGCAGAAGGCAAGACTTACACAAAATGTGTTGCTATCGGTCCTATGATTATGATGAAATTCTGCTGCCTTACAACAAAGAAATACGATATCCCGACAATCGTATCCATGAACCCAATCATGGTTGACGGAACAGGTATGTGCGGAGCATGCCGTGTAATCGTTGGCGGAGAAGTAAAATTCGCATGTGTAGACGGTCCTGAATTTGACGGTCATTTAATTGACTGGGATTTAGCTATGAAGAGACAGCAGATGTACAAAACAGAAGAAGGCCGTGCATTATTAAAAGAACGTGAAGGTGATACACATCACGGCGGATGTGGAAACTGCGGAGGTGACGAATAATGGGTAACGTATTAAAAAAAGTTCCTGTAAGAGAACAGGATCCTCAGGTAAGAGCAACAAATTTTGAAGAAGTTTGTCTTGGATATAATAAAGAAGAAGCAATGGAAGAAGCAGCTCGTTGCTTAAACTGTAAAAATGCAAAATGCGTAAAGGGATGTCCTGTATCTATCAATATTCCTGCATTTATTCATGAAGTAAAAGAAGGTAACTTCGAAGAAGCATATAAAATCATTGGTCAGTCCAGCGCCCTTCCTGCTGTTTGCGGACGTGTATGTCCTCAGGAGTCACAGTGTGAAGGCGTATGTATCAGAGGAATTAAAGGAGAGGCTGTTTCTATCGGTAAACTGGAACGTTTTGTTGCAGACTGGGCAAAAGAAAACGGCATCAAACCGGAAGCTCCTGCCGAGAAAAACGGACATAAGGTAGCAGTAATCGGTTCCGGTCCTTCCGGTCTTACCTGTGCAGGTGATTTGGCAAAAATGGGATACGACGTAACTATTTTTGAAGCATTACATCAGCCGGGCGGCGTATTGGTATACGGTATTCCTGAATTCCGTCTTCCAAAAGATAAAGTTGTAAAAGAAGAAGTAGAAAATGTAAAATCCTTAGGCGTTAAAATTGAAACAAACGTAATTATCGGTAAATCTACTACGGTAGATGAATTACTGGAAAACGAAGGCTTTGAAGCTGTATTTATCGGTTCTGGCGCAGGTCTTCCAATGTTTATGGGAATTCCGGGAGAAGTATCTAACGGTGTATTCTCCGCAAACGAATACTTAACAAGAAGCAACCTGATGAAAGCTTTCCGTGAAGACTACGATACTCCAATCGTAACAGGTAAAAAAGTAGTCGTAGTAGGCGGCGGTAACGTTGCTATGGATGCTGCAAGAACAGCACTTCGTCTTGGCGCTGAAGTACACGTTGTATACAGAAGAAGTGAAGAAGAACTTCCTGCAAGAAAAGAAGAAGTACATCACGCAAAAGAAGAAGGTATTATTTTTGACCTTCTCACAAATCCGGTAGAAATTCTGGCTGATGAAAACGGCTGGGTAAAAGGCATTAAATGTGTTCGCATGGAGCTTGGCGAACCAGACGCATCCGGAAGAAGACGTCCGGTAGTTATTGACGGTTCTGAATTCGAAATGGAAGCAGATACTGTAATCATGTCTCTGGGAACTTCTCCAAACCCATTGATTTCTTCTACAACGGTAGGACTTGATATTAACAGAAGAAAATGTATCATCGCAGACGAAGAAAACGGTAAGACTTCTAAAGAAGGTGTTTATGCCGGTGGTGATGCCGTAACAGGCGCAGCTACTGTTATTCTGGCTATGGGTGCAGGTAAAGCAGCAGCAAAAGGTATTGATGAATTCATTAAAAATAAAGCAAAATAAAATCGGGAAATCGTTGTGATATTTCGATTGCAGAAAAGGTCCGTACAAAATGCGGGCCTTTTCGTATAAATATTTTAATATCAAAAGATATATAAATAAAATTTTGCAGAAATAAATACGTTATCTTTGATATATTCCAGCTATTCTATGGGCAAACAGTCCACTTTCTTGTTTTTCTCCGCTGCTTACAGATACCTTGTCCGTCAAACTCGTGCTAATGCACTCAGACACGACTCCCAAGGTATCGCTATGCTCGAAAAACTACGTCAGTGTTCCAATCATTTGCCCATAGAATACCGGATTTTATCCAACAGGATATGTGTATTTCTGCAAAATTTTACTTCATATATATCTTTTGATATTAGAATGTAATAATTATAAATGGAGAAAAGAATGTCAGATATTACGCAATGGATAAGAAATGAATTATATGAAAACAGTGAGGAAGGTTATAAGGACTTCCACAGTTCTCTTGTTCCGGGTATTTCTAATATTTTAGGTGTACGAGTCCCAAAGCTGCGGGAAATCGCAAAAAAGGCGGCAAAAGAAGATTACAGGGAATTTATTAATCATGTTGATACACAGGTTTATGAGGAACTGATGTTATGGGGAATGATTTTAGGCTATGCAAAGCTTTCAACAGAAAAACGAAAGAAGGAGCTTGAGAAATTTATTCCCTACATCAATAATTGGGCAATTTGTGATTGCAGTTGTGCTACTTATAAGTTTATGAGGGATTTTCCAAAGGAATGGCTGCCTTTTCTTAAATCTTATTTATGTAGCACGCAGGAATATGAAATCCGTTTTTCAGTGGTATGCCTTTTAGACTTTTTTATTAACGAGGTCTATATCGATGAGGTACTGGATTTATTATTACAGGTTCATCATGAAGGATATTATGTGAAAATGGCAGTTGCATGGGCAATTTCTGTATGTTATGTAAAATTTCCGAAAAAAACAGAAAGAGTCTTTGAAGAAAATCTTTTAGATGATTTTACCCATAATAAATCCATTCAAAAAATCCGAGAGTCCTATCGTGTACCCAAGGAAAGCAAAGAACGTTTACAGAAAATGAGGAGAAAATAGATGAAAGCGAAAAAAGGCGACAAGGTTAAAATTGTAAAGAAAATGAATGACTGGTCTTCTGATTATCAGGAGGGCGATGTTTTCACTGTGGAAAGCACATGGTATGGCGGCATTAACGTAACCAGCAGTACGGGAATACCTCTGTCTATTGATGAAATCGAATATGAAATTATAGGAAAAGAACCAACTTCCCAGCCAAAGGGAAAAGTAATTTTCCATGCAGAAGATATACAGGGCTTGGAAAAAGCAGAAAAGTACGCCCAAGAGCTTTGCCAGCAAAATGCTGTATGCCAGATAGAAATATTAGCAGTAAATCAGGCAATAAAAGGACTTTTATCCTCTGAAGATAATCAAACAGCTTTCAAGCTTCATGCAAAAGGTGTAAAATTCCTCGTGTGCGAAAGCTCTATGAAGGAACTGGAAATTACAGATGCGGAACTATTATCTTTGGCAAAAACAACGCCTTTTGGCATTTTTACTTTGATTGAAAAGCAGGAGGACGGATATGATTATATCCGTGTTTAGTATTATGAAAATTACGATTATTACCGTAGGAAAATTAAAAGAAAAATATTTAAAAGATGCTGTGGCAGAATACAGCAAAAGACTCAGTAAATATTGTAAACTGGAAATTATAGAGGTTGCAGATGAAAAGACACCGGATACTGCCAGCGAGGTGGTGGAAAATCAAATTCGCCAAAAAGAAGGGGAAAGAATTCTAAAATATGTAAAAGAAGACGCCTATGTAATTACTTTAGAAATCGGAGGTGCGATGTTAGACTCCGTGGAATTTTCAAAAAAAATCCAGCAGTTAGGAGTTCAGGGGAAAAGTCATATTATTTTCATCATCGGCGGCTCTATCGGACTGGGAACAGAGGTGTTAAAACGTTCTGATTATGCCGTTAGCTTTTCTAAGATGACGTTCCCTCACCAGCTCATGCGTGTAATTTTATTGGAACAGATTTATCGTGGTTATCGAATTGCAGCGGGAGAACCCTACCATAAGTAGGGAAAGCAGATACAAGTTGTATTTTAAAATTGAAATAAGCGAATGTATGAGGTAAAATAAGATGAAAATATTAACTTTCGGAGAGGTAATGCTCCGTTTAAAAACACCGGAGCATTTACGAATTATTCAGTCACAAAATTTTGAAGCCAGCTATGGCGGCGCAGAAGCCAATGTTGCAGTGTCTCTGGCAATGTTGAACAATCAAGTTTCTTTCCTTACAAAAGTACCGGATAACCCCGTAGGCATGGCAGCCTTAAAAGAAATCCGTGGTTACGGAGTCAATACCGACCTTGTTCTAAAAGGCGGGAAGCGTCTGGGCATCTATTATTTTGAAAAAGGAAGTAACATTCGTCAGACGAATGTTGTCTATGACAGAGAATACAGTGCATTATCTATGGCTGAACCGGCGGAATTTTGCTGGGATGTTCTTCTTCAAGATGTGGATATTTTCTATTTTTCCGGGGTTACTCCGGCAGTCAGTGAAAATATTGAAATTGCTGTGACAGAAGCTTTAAAATATTGCAAAGAACATAATATTCAGGTGGTCTGTGATTTGAACTACCGCAGCAAAATGTGGAGCACCGAAAAAGCACAGAGCGTTATAAAAAAATTAATGCACTATGTAGATTTATGTATTGCCAATGATGAAGATTTTGAGGCAAGCTTAGGTATTCATGCTTTTGACGGAGACATGGCACATGGAATTGACCAGATTGAAACATACAAAAAAGGTATGGAAGAAATTATAAAGCAATATCCAAATTGTAAAGCCGTTGCCAGTGTTTTAAGAAATATTTATACCGTAGAAGACGGACAGTGGATGGGCATTTATCTATGTGACGGAAGATTTTATGAAAGTCCAATTCACACTGTACACAGTTTAGAAGCGGTAGGGGCAGGAGACGCTTTTGCAGCGGGACTTTTACATGCGTTGGCAAATCATTTTTCACCGCAGAAGCTCATTGACTTTTCTATTACAGCCAGTGTAATGAAATTAATGGTGCAGCACGATTTTAATGTGGTAAGCGAAGAAGAAATTTTTAAAATCATGAAATCAAAGGATATTAATCTTTCAAGATAGGAGTAGAAAATGGAAAATCAGGAACAGCAGCATAAAAGACGGGTACGCTATAAAGGTACACATCCCAGAAGCTATAAAGAAAAATACAAAGAATTGCAACCGGAAAAGTATGCAGATACCATTGAAAAAGTTATTCAAAAAGGCGGAACACCGGCAGGAATGCACATTTCTATCTGTGTGCAGGAGATTTTAGATTTTCTGCAAATTCAGCCGGGACAGACAGGACTTGACGCCACTTTAGGTTATGGAGGACATTCCTCCAAGATGTTAGGTTGTTTAAAAGGCAAAGGGCATTTATATGCCTTGGATGTAGATCCCATAGAGATAAAGAAAACAAAAGAGCGTTTGGAAAAAATGGGATACAAAGAAGATATTCTCACAATTAAGCAGATGAATTTTGCCGATGTAGACAAACTAAAAGAAGAAGCAGGCGGTTTTGATTTTGTTCTAGCAGATTTAGGCGTTTCTTCCATGCAGATTGATAATCCCGAACGTGGATTTACTTACAAATTTGAAGGCCCTTTAGATTTACGTTTAAATCCCGAAAAGGGGATTTCAGCGGCAGAACGTTTAAAAGATATTTCTCAACCGGAGTTGGAAGGAATGTTAATTGAAAATTCAGACGAACCTTATGCAAAAGAAATTTCCAACACCATCATTTCTGGAATCAGAAGAGGCAATGCCATAACAACTACCACACAGCTTCAAAAAGCGGTAGAAAAAGCTTTAGTACGCATTCCCGAAAAGGAACGCAAAGAAATGGTAAAAAAATCCTGTGCCAGAACGTTTCAGGCTCTGCGCATTGATGTAAACAGCGAATTTGAAGTTCTTGAGGCATTTATGGAGAAGCTTCCCACTGTTTTAAATAAGGGCGCCCGTGTGGCTATTTTAACCTTCCATTCGGGAGAAGACCGTTTAGTAAAGAAAGCATTTCAGCGTTTTTACAAAGAAGGGGTTTACAGTGAAATTTCAAAAGATGTCATCAGACCTTCCGCAGAGGAATGTGCGAGAAACAGCCGCTCCCGTTCTACGAAAATGAGATGGGCAATAAAAGCTTAAAGGAGATAAAAATTCATGAAAAAATTAACTCAAATGATTACAGCAGTCGGTGTACTTGGACTTGTTTTAAGTGGATGCGGTGAAAAGGAGCATCCTGAAATTGAAATTACCATTAAAGATTACGGTACAATTAAGGCAGAACTCGATCCCGAACAAGCGCCGATTACCGTAGAAAACTTTATTTCTTTGGCAGAAGACGGATTTTATGACGGATTGACCTTTCATCGGATTATGGACGGATTTATGATGCAGGGCGGAGATCCTCTGGGAAACGGTACAGGTGGTTCTGAGGAAACTATTAAAGGTGAATTTTCTCAAAATGGCGTAGAGAATACCATTTCACATAAAAAAGGAACATTATCTATGGCTCGTTCTCAGGCTCCGGACAGCGCCAGCTCTCAGTTTTTTATTGTAGATGAAGACAGCACCTTCTTAGACGGGCAGTATGCTGCTTTCGGACATGTCACAGAAGGAATTGAAATCGTGGATAAAATTTGCAGTGACGCAAAGGTAATTGATGATAACGGTACAGTGCTACCGGAAGACCAGCCTGTCATCGAAAGCATCAAAGTTGTAAAATAAAATTTGACAAACGTCTTTTCTAATGGTATAATGCCTCCCCGCTAGGTAAAATTATACAGAAAGGACGGGAGTCATTTTATGACAATTTATCAAGAATTACAGCTCAATCAGGCGGGCTCCAAAGCCGTGATTAAAAGTTCTCTGACCGGTAAAGAAAAGCTGAAACACACCGCTATTTATTTGTTCAAGATTTTCATTACGATGGTATTCTGCATGGCGTTTGTAATCGGGTACAGTAAGATTTTCGGTGATGCAAACAGCGTTGTAGGTGTTGTGATTTTGTTGTGCATTATGGTATTTCGCTTTGCAGATTTTGGTATTTATACCCCTCACGGTCTTAGTTCCCTTTTCATTATTTTCGGTATTTTAGCCTTTGGTCCAAGACTGGCAAATATGGGAGGGCTTTTTACAGAATTACTGGTAAATCTGGCATGTATTTTTGTTTTGATGCTTTTAGGTTGCCATAATGTTATTATGGGAAACCACTCTACCTTAGTTTTAGGTTATTTACTTTTATACGGTTATGATGTGACAGGTAAAATGTATCTTTTGCGTCTTGCCGGCCTTGCAGTGGGAGCATTGCTTACAGGTATTGTATTTTACCGTAATCATAAGCATGTGACTTATAAAAGAAGCTGGAAAGACCTTCTTCGTGAATTTGATTTGCATTCTATGAGAACCAGATGGCAGCTTTCTGTTACTTTTGGTGTATCTACGGTTATTCTTTTGGCAGGCTTATTACATATCCCAAGAGCTATGTGGGCGGGAATTGCAGCAATGTCTGTTATTCTTCCCTTCCATGAGGATGTTAAAACCAGAGTAAAAGGAAGAATTCCGGGAAATGTAATTGGCGGAATTGTATTTTTGCTTGTTTACCCAATTTTGCCAAAATCTTTCTATCCTTACATTGGTGTGGTAGGAGGAATTGGCGTTGGATTTTCTGCTACTTACGGTTGGCAGGCAGTCTTTAACTCCTTCGGTGCTATGGCGATTGCCGTAAGTATTTTAGGCGTTGAGGGCGCTGTATTTTTCCGAATTTTCAACAATATTTTAGGCGCTGTATATGGACTGCTTTTTAACCATGTATTCCAATATTCTGTTTCAAAGATAGACGAACCTGCTGCACAGGGTTAAAAAATCGTTGACAAGGTGAAACAGCAACGCTAAAATGAAATTATATTTAGCGGTTATAAGGAGGGTACATTATGGTGCATCATATTGTTATGTGGAAGTTTAAACCGGAAATTCAGGATGCTGAAAAACCAGCACTTAAAAAGGCAATGGCTGAGAATTTAAAAAGCTTGGTAGGAAAAGTACCGGGACTTCTGACAGTGGAATTTGTAGAAGAACCATTATCATCCAGCACACACGATATTGCGTTGGTAACAGCTCTGGAGAAAGCAGAAGATGTAGCTGTATACGGCTCACATCCGGAACACGTAAAAGTGGCAGATACTTATGTTCGCCCTTACGTGACGGAAAGAGCATGTTTAGATTACGAATAAGAGAATAGAAGTTCCAAAATCGTGACTTTGATAAAAGGAATTGTCGCTTTAAATGTTTCTGAATAATGTTTAAAGTGACAGTTCCTTTTTGTTATTTATATAAAAAAATGATGCGGTATTGGTTTATTCATGGTATAATTTTATGAAAAGTAATAGAAAAATAAAAGTTGCAAATAATCACACTGAGGGGGAACGTATATGGATTATTGGTGGATTGTTTTCTTATATATTCTTAGTATTATGATGATTGTGAAACCGGAAATACTTTGGAAAATTGAGCATTTTCTCTCGGTAAAAAATGGTGAGCCTTCTGATTGGTATCTTGCTTTTATGAGAGCAGGAGGCACTTTTCTTCTAATAATAACTATTTTTTGTACGATTTTTGCGGTACTTTCCATGATAAAATAATCATTTTCGTTTTTAGGAGGAGGTAGAATATGAATAAAAGAGCGAAGAGAATAATCGGAATATTTATAGGCTTACTGTTATGGGGGTTCTTTTTTATCCAAAATGAATTTGCTTTTTATGGAATTTATTCTTTAATAAGCTACAATGTTCATGAATTAAGTTCCTTAATTCCTATGGTTTGTATTATAATGGTCTCATAAATTAAGACACTTTTTCGGACATTTTTTAATGAATCTGAT
>UQAX01000010.1 GCA_900539145.1 uncultured Blautia sp. | reverse complement strand
TTGTTTGCCATACAATTTTATTTTCCTCTAACCACTATCTCTTTGTTTCAAACTTTTCTTTCCTGTAATTTCCTCTGCCCGTTTTACGAAATCCTCTGCATTTCCAAAACGGCTGTCTGTTTTCTGTGCAGAATTTGAAAAAATCGTCTGTACCTCTGCACCTTCCAAAACCAGATTTTCCAATTCCGTAAATAATTTTTTATAGGTACAGAAAGAACCGGTAATCGCCACTCCAATCTGTTTTCCTTTCAATTCCATAATATCTCCCTCCAAACAACTATTCCCTTTTTCCTTTCCTTTTTATCAGCTTTCCTAAAATTTCTGCCGAAGATTTCGGCGCATAGCTTCCCGGAAGTCCCGGAAGCAAAATAGCCTGTATTCCCTTTTCTTTCGCAGCCTCAAAATCTACTCCTCCGGGAGCGGATGCCAAATCCAAAATCAGCGCTTTCTTCGGCACATACTCCAGCAGTGCCTTTGGCAGAACCATTGTCGGAATGGTATTAAAAAGATAGTCTGTCTGTTCCAAACAAAGAGGAAGTTTCCCCTTCTCTATGACTTCGTCTGCCAACAAAGCAGCCCTCGCTTTTAACGCTTCTTCTTTCTCATAAACAGCCACATAGCAGCCCATTCTCTTTAAATAAGAAACCAGTGTGCTTCCGCATCTGCCATATCCCAAAACAACACAAAAACTTTTATATAAATTTCTGTCACTTCTTTTCATTGCCTCTGCCAGCGTACCTTCTGCCACTGCAACAGTATTTTCCATAACAGTACGACAATCTTTTAAATAATCCACACAGGTTATTCCCTTTTCCTCTGCTTTCTTTAAAAAGCTTGTGGGTATTCCTCCTGCAAAAAGCTGACACCCTACGGCTGCATACTCCAAAACTTTTTCCAAAGACAAGTCTTCTTTTTTCTCTTTTGAAAATATTTCTCCCTCTTTTAAAAAAGGGACAGGAGCAGCTATGACAGGAGCAGCCTTTAACGCTTCTTTTAAAGAAGCCGCCTTTCTTCCATGAACACAGTTCACCGCATAAGTCACAACCTCATAGCCCTCTTTTTCCAAAATTTCCGCCAAATAAGCCTGACGCTTATCTCCTCCGATTACTGCCGCTTTATTTAAACAGAATTTCAATTTAATTCCAAAACCTTTTTCTTTTATGGTATGCCGAAAAATAAGATTGGTTATCCCATGATTTTATTGACAAAAAAGTGAAAAAAATGTAGAATGAACATTGTTCAATACAAAAGAAAGGATTTTAGATTTATGAAACGATATTTGAATTTTGCATTTTACTATTTTCTTTTTGCTATGGCAGGAGGTGTCTTTTATCGGGAATTTACAAAGTTTTTAGACTTTTCCGGAAAAACCACCTTATCACTGGTGCATGTGCATCTTATGGTTTTAGGTACTTTTCTGTTTCTGCTCCTTGCATTGTTTACCAGACATCTGAAGCTTGAGGAAGAACGTTCTTTTCGCAGATTTCTCATTCTTCATTCCATTGCACTGCCTTTTATGGTTATCATGATGCTGGTTCGCGGTGTTTTACAGGTTTTGGGAACTCCTCTTTCTTCCGGCGCCAATGCTGCGATTTCAGGAATTGCGGGAATTTCTCATATTCTTATGTTAATCTCTTTCCTGCTGCTGTTTCATGCGTTCAGAAAATGCAGTGAATAATAATCTATCAAAAGAACTATTGACCATACCGGATTTGTACTTTTTCGGTATGGTTATTTTTTACACATAATTAATATTGCGTCTATTCGTCAGTACGTATATAATATTTATTATATTTATTAAGGAGATTATTATGGATTATATATCAGTAAAAGAAGCTGCACAGAAATTTCAGCTCTCTGAAAGACGAGTACAAAAACTTTGCGAAACAAATAGAATTGATGGATGTACTATGGTAAGTGGTATTTGGTTAATTCCTTCTATGGCAAAAAAGCCTTCTGATGAAAGATTATCCTCCGTACCAAAATCAGAAGACTATTTAACATTAAAAGAATTATGTGAAGAATTATCTATTTCTACTGCTACCGGAAGGAACTGGATAAAGCTTGGAAAATTAACTCCGGAATATACCGATAAAAGAACACCTTACTTCTCAAAAAAATATGTTACTCAATTATATGCAGAACTTCATTCCGGAGAAAATAAAGCCTTAAAAAGTAGAAGGAATAAAAAATTTATATCCGGCAATTCCCTGTACAGTTCTTATGTATCGGAGCAATGCCAGAACATATCATCCTTACAAAAGCTATTAGATTTAATAAGTGATAAGAATATTAATTTAGATATTTCAATTATTCAATTATTGGTTGCTGATTGTGCTTTACATTTATTCATGTACAAACAAGGATTGCAAACGAAGAAAAGCCCAAATTTGTTATTACAATTTTTAACCGAACAATTCTCTATCGGCGAATATGATAAATTAATTCAAAGCTTGATTGATGATACTGAGACAGCGATATCTTTTTGCAGAACTCATTCTTCCATTTTTAACATAGAATATGTATATGAGCCTAATGAAGACATATTAGGCTTAATCTATATTTCCTGCAAAAATATAGGAAACAGAAAAGCTACCGGTTCTTATTATACACCGACAAAGATTGTCAGAAATCTCATAAGTAAGCTTGATTTCCAATCCACGGAAAAGATACTGGACCCTTGTTGCGGAACAGGAAACTTTCTTCTGCAATTACCGAACCATATTCCATTTGACTCAGTATTTGGCAATGATATAGATACAGTTAGTGTCAAAATTACAAGGCTTAATATGGCTCTTAAATATGACGTACCTGTCTCATCTATTTGCGAACATATTACTGCGTTTAATTATCTAACTGAATATACAAATACAGGTTTCCGTTACATTATTGGTAATCCGCCTTGGGGATTTGAATTCTCCGTAAGCGAAAAAAATAAATTAAGAAAATTATTTAAAGCTACTTCCGGTAAAAATATAGAGTCATACGATATTTTTATTGAGCAATCCCTTAATCATCTTTCAGATAACGGACATTTAGCATTTATTCTTCCTGAAGCCATACTGAATGTAAAAGCCCACACCAATATCAGAGAAATCATCCTAAAAAACTGTTCCATAAAAAATATCGATTTCTTGGGAAATGCTTTTGACGGAGTTCAGTGTCCTTGCATCCTTCTTGATTTGCAATACACACGTTCCCCTTTATCTACCTTAGGTATGAATGTAAATACAGGCTCTGATACCTTTACTATAAACCTAGAACGTGAAGTTACATCCAAATATTTTAGTTTTACAACAACGGATGCAGAATATCAGGTACTTAATAAAATCAAAACTATCAAAAATGCTTCTTCCTTATTAGGAAATGCTGATTTTGCTTTAGGCATTGTAACCGGCAATAATAAAAAATATATTTCCAATGTAAAAACCAGTGAAAATGAAATGGTATTAAAGGGTGCTGATATTCTTAAATATCATATCAACACTACAACAAATTACATTACCTTTGAACCTGAAAGCTTCCAGCAAGTTGCACCCACAGAAATATATCGTGCACAAGAAAAACTTCTGTACCGCTTTATAAGTAATCAATTTGTTTTTGCCTACGATGATAAACAAACACTTTCCTTAAATAGCTGTAACATCGTCATACCTAAAATACCGGGAATTAAAATAAAATATGTATTGGCAATACTGAACTCAAGAACTGCACAATTCATTTATAAAAAAGAATTCAATTCAGTAAAAGTTTTACGCTCCCATATTGAAAATATTCCTATCCCCTTAATAGATGAAACAGCACAGGATAAAATTATCACAGTTACTGACAAGCTGATTACCGGACTCAGTTCAGAGGAAACCATCCACGTTTATAATGAACTAGATACACTAATTGCGGAGATTTTCAATCTTAATCCCTCCGAAATAGAGATTATTAAAAAAGCCATAGACGGAGAAAATAAATTTTTACTATAATACAATAAGAGCCAATGTTTATAAAAACACGGCTCTTATTCGTTATTTTCCTTTTCTCTTTACTGCGTTGAGGACATTTCTCTCATCAACCAAGAAAGAGAAAAGTTCTTCTTCTGTCATAAAAACTTGACCTTCAAATATCTGTGCTCCGTCAATGCCTGTATTTTCATTTCTATGTTGAGGACTTAGTTTTCCGGTCTTCTGTAATTCATCACTTGTAAGTACCCAATATAATAAGTCGTCTCGACAAACACCAATCCAAATAAATATGTCACAGCAAGAAGGTTTTAACTGCTGGTAATGATATTTAAAAAAATTCGTTGTAGCTTCTGTATGTAAATATGCTCTGCTGGCAAGACTGCCACCTGTCTTTGTACTATTAGCTCTGCAAGCTTTTACCTCTACCCTTATCCCATCAAGCCATAAATCAAATTCTCCGTCAAAATCAGGATATATAGACGCCATATTTTCTTTTGTTGCCTTTACAAATTCCGGAAATAAACTAAGAATATGTTTCTCTCCCCATGTTTCTCCAAAAGTACGCGGAGCCATCTCAAACAAATCTAAATATTGATTTCTTTTAGCATACGCATCCTGCAATTCCACATATTTTTCATACGTTATTGTTTGTGTAGCCAACAAATACGCAAGTATTCTTCCTTCTGTACTAAAAGGAAATATGGCTTTCTCTTTCTTAATCATTTCTATAACGTTTTTATTTCCACCCGATTGTTTTAAAAGCTCATCTAATTGCTTTCTTAGTTCTCTCATTTACCCTTTCCTTCTCTGTAAAATTTCCTCAACCCAATACTTCTCTTATGACAGCCTTCCTTTAAACTCCTCGTATCCAAAGGCTTTCACTAACTTCATATTCCCTTCTCGGTCTCTCCAGACAATATCCGGCAGAGGCATTCCGTTAAAGGTATTTGTCTTCACCATAGTGTAAAGAGCCATATCCTCAAAAACTACCAAATCCCCTTCTTTTAAAGGAGCATCAAAGGAATAATCTCCCATAACATCCCCGGCAAGACAGGTAGGACCTGCAAGCCTTACCGTACAAGCTTTTTCCCATGCTAAACCGCTGTCCTTTACAGGAGGACGATACGGCATTTCCAGAACGTCCGGCATGTGACAAGCTGCGGAAGTGTCTAAAATGGCAATATCCATTCCGTTATGTACCACCTCTAAAACCTGTGAAACCAGAAATCCTGCATCCAGCACCACTGCTTCTCCCGGCTCTAAATAGACTTCCACATCATAGGTTTCTTTTAAATGGCGCACCATTCTGATTAAAGCATCTACGTCATAATCTGCTTTTGTAATGTGATGTCCGCCGCCTAAATTCAGCCATTTCATCTGATACAGATATTTGCCGAATTTTTCTTCCACTGCTTTTAAGGTAATTTCCAAAGCATCTGCTCCCTGCTCGCAGAGGGTATGAAAATGCAGTCCGTCTAACTCCGAAAGCTGTTCTTCCTCAAAGTTTTCTAATGTAGTTCCCAAACGGGAAAAATCAGCACAGGGGTCATAAATCGCATGACCTTCCTGTGTGGAGCACTGAGGGTTAATGCGAAGTCCTACGGATTTCCCTGCTGCTTTTGCCTTTTTGGCAAATTTTTTAAACTGTGTGGGAGAATTAAATACCACATCATCTGCGTATTTTAAAATTTCATCAAATTCCTTTTCTCTGTATGCAGGAGAAAAGACATGGGTTTCCTTGCCGAATTCTTCACATCCAAGCTTTGCCTCATAAAGTCCGCTTGCCGTAGTCCCTGCCAGATATTCCCTCATAAGAGGATAAGCATAAAACATGGAAAACGCCTTCTGTGCCAGCAATATTTTGCATCCGCTTTTTTCTGACACAGATTTTAATATTTCCAGATTATGCAAAAGCCGTTTCTCATCTACCAGAAAATACGGTGTGGAAAATTCGTTTTTCTCTCCCCCGCTCATTAGTCCACCAGTACCGGTGTATGAGTTTCTTTCCATGGAAGTCCCCATTTATTTAATGCGTCCATAAATGGATCCGGATCAAACTCTTCAATGTTGTGAACACCCGGTTTATTCCATTTACCTGTCATAACCATCATCGCACCAATCATGGCAGGTACACCTGTTGTATAAGCAACTGCCTGAGAACCAACCTCTTTATAACATTCTTCATGGTCGCAAATATTGTAAAGGTAATAAGTTTTGTCTTTTCCGTCCTTTTTCCCCTGGAAAATACATCCGATATTTGTCTTTCCTTTTGTACGAGGTCCTAAAGAAGCAGGGTCAGGAAGCACTGCCTTTAAGAACTGTAACGGAATAATTTCTTTGCCTTCGTACATAATCGGTTCAATGGAAGTCATTCCAACATTTTCCAGACATTTTAAATGTGTCAGATAGCTCTGTCCAAAAGTCATAAAGAAACGAATTCTTTTAATTCCCGGAATGTTAAGAGCCAGACTTTCAATTTCTTCATGGTGAAGCAGATACATATCTTTTTCTCCCACGCCTTCAAAATTGTATTCTCTCTTAATTTCCATAGGCTCTGTTTCTACCCAATGACCGTCTTCCCAGTAAGAACCTTTTGCAGAAACCTCACGAATGTTGATTTCCGGATTAAAGTTTGTGGCAAATGGATAACCGTGGTCTCCGCCGTTGCAGTCTAAAATATCAATGTAGTTAATTTCATCAAATTCATGTTTTAACGCATAAGCGCTGAACACACCTGTTACACCCGGATCAAAACCGCTTCCTAAAAGAGCTGTAATTCCTGCTTCTTCAAATTTTTCTCTGTAAGCCCACTGCCAGCTGTATTCAAATTTTGCTGTATCCTCCGGCTCATAATTGGCGGTGTCAATATAATGTGTCTTTGTTGCAAGGCAGGCATCCATAATGGTAAGGTCCTGATATGGAAGAGCCAGATTTAAAACCACATCCGGTTTTACATCATTAATCAGTGCAATCAGCTCGTCTACATTGTCTGCATTTACCTGTGCAGTAGTGATTTTTGTCTTTGTTGTTCCCTGTAATTTTTCTTTTAACGCATCACATTTGGATACTGTACGGCTGGCAATACAGATTTCCTCAAATACCTCGCTATTCTGACAACATTTGTGAATGGCTACGGATGCTACGCCTCCGCATCCGATAATCAACGCTTTTCCCATGTTTTTTTCCTCCTGTTTTTCATGTTCTTTTATATTTTACTTCTTGCTTAAAGCCAGAAGCATTTCTCTGATAATTTTTCCTGCTACGGCTGTGGAAGCCCCGCTTTGGTCGTAATGAGGGCTTAACTCATTGACATCGCAGCCTATGACATTGGCTTTTTCACATACTGCTGTGGCAGCCTTTCTAAGCTCGTCAAAGCTTACTCCGCCCGGCTCCGGTGTTCCTGTTCCCGGAAATACGGAGGGATCCATTACATCTAAATCCACAGTAAAATAAACTGGTTTTCCCTTTAATTCCTCTAACGTTTCTTCCAATCCGTCAAAGGAGAATTTCTGCATTTTTACATGCTCCTTTGCCCAGTAAAATTCCTCTCTGTCTCCGGAGCGAATTCCAAACTGATAAATTTTACCGTCTCCTGTCATTTCCCAGCATCTGCGCAGTACACAGGCATGGGAAAGCTTTGCGTCCAAATATTCTTCTCTTAAATCTGCATGAGCATCAAAGTGAATAATGCAAACCTCAGGATATTGCTCCCATACGGCACGAAAAGCGCCTAAGGTCACCAGATGCTCACCGCCTACCATAAACGGCAGCTTTTTATCTTTTAAAATCAACGCTGTACGATGATAAATGTCTGTAAGCGCTGCTTTGGTGTTTCCAAAAGAAAGCTCTAAATCTCCGGAGTCCATAATTTTACAGTCTCTTAAATCCTTATCCTGATAAGGGCTGTAACTTTCCAGACCGTAGGACTCATGACGGACGGCGCTGCTACCAAACCGTGTTCCCGGTCTAAAAGAGGTTGTGGAGTCAAAAGGCGCTCCGAAAAGCACAATTTCCGCCTCGTTGTATTCCTTATCACATTCTAAAAAAGTTTCTATATTATTTTTCAACATCTTTTAACAGTTCCTCCACGTATGCAGGCAGATAAAATGCCCCTTTATGTAATGTAGTGGTATAATAATGCGTTTTTATTCCTCTTTCATTCCAACGCTTTTCATCCAAATTTCTGAGAGGGTGATACTTCTTAGATGCAAAGCCAAACAGCCAATGTCCGGAAGGATAAGTAGGAATATGCGCCTGATAAATTCTGCTGATTGGAAAGGACTCTGTAATATTCCTGTGCGCCCGCTGACAGGCAAGAGCATCTTCCTCGTAGAAAGGACTTTCATGCTGATTTACCATAATGCCGTCTTCCTTTAAAGCTTTATAGCAGTTGCCGTAAAATTCTCTTGTAAAAAGTCCTTCTCCCGGTCCAAACGGGTCGGTGGAGTCCACAATAATCAAATCATATTCCTCTTTGCAGCGGCGGATGAATTTCAGCCCATCTTCGTAGAAAATATGCACACGTTCATCCTCCAGTCCGCAGGCTGTGTGAGGAAAATATTCTTTGCACACCTCTACCACCATTTCATCAATTTCCACCAAATCAATTCGTTTGATTTCCTCATATCTGGTAAGCTCTCTTACCACGCCGCCGTCTCCTGCGCCGATAACCAGTATATTTTCCACATGAGGATGTACTGCCATAGGAATATGGGTAATCATTTCATGGTAGATAAATTCATCCTTTTCTGTAAACATCATATAGCCGTCTAATGTGAGAAATTTTCCGAATTCCGGTGACTCAAAGACATCAATTCTCTGGAACTCGCTCTGCCCGCTGTATAACTGTTTATCCACACGGATAGAAAATTTCACATTATTTGTCTGTTTCTCTGAAAACCATAAATCCATATTAAACTCCTTTCAGCACATTCAAATAATTGATTTCTGCATCCTCAGGGCCTGTAATAGTACAGCCCTTTTCCTTTGCATACTCAATATGCTCGATAATCTCTTTTGTCACTCTTTCTCCTGGCGCTAAAATAGGAATTCCCGGCGGATAACACATAACAAACTCACTGCAAATAAAACCGATTGCGTCTTGCAGTGTTTTGGACTCCTTTTCTGCGTAAAAAGCTTCCTGAGGAGATACTGCCACCTGAGGCGGAATATATTCCTGCTCAATTAAATCCACCTTTGTCTTGCCAAACCGCCTTGCAACCTCAGAAAGAGAAGACACCAATCGCTCAATATCACGTTTTCTGTCTCCGATAGACAAATATGCCAAAATATTTCCAAAATCTCCGAATTCAATCTGAATGTCATATTCATCCCGCAGCAAATCATAGACTTCAATTCCCGCAAGTCCTGTTTCCAAGGTATGAATAGAAAGCTTTGTCACATCAAAATCATACACACTGTCCTGGTTTATGATTTCCTTGGAAAATGCGTAAAAGCCCGGAATTTCGTTAATCTCTTTTCTGGCATATTCTGCCAGCTCAATGACCTTTTCAAAGGTTTCTCTGCCTCTCAATGCCAGATTTCTTCTGGAAATATCCAGACTGGACATCAAAAGATAAGAACCGCTGGTCGTCTGCGTCAGATTGATAATCTGTCTTACATGTCCTTCCGGCATATTCGGTCCGATTAAAAGCAGAGAGCTCTGTGTCAGACTTCCTCCCGATTTGTGCATGGAAACTGCTGCCATATCTGCTCCTGCATCCATAGCGGAAACAGGAAGCTTGTCTGAAAAATAAAAATGCGTTCCGTGCGCCTCATCCGCCAGACAATACATTCCGTTATCATGCGCCAGCTTTACAATAGACTGAATATCAGAGCAAACGCCATAGTAGGTAGGATTGTTTACCAAAACTGCCTTTGCATCGGGATTTTCCCGAATTGCCCTTTCCACATCCGCCACAGACATTCCAAGAGGAATTCCAAGACGATTGCTGCACTGTGGATTTACATATACGGGTACTGCTCCGCACAGTACCATTGCCGTAAGCACGCTTCGGTGCACATTTCTGGGAAGAATAATTTTCTCCCCTCTTTTCGCCACAGATAAAATCATACTCTGCACCGAAGAGGTCGTCCCCCCTACCATTAAAAAAGCATGTGCCGCATGAAAAGCCTCTGCTGCCAGCTCCTCTGCCTGACGGATAACGGAGACCGGATGACAAAGATTGTCCAGAGGTTTCATAGAGTTTACATCTAAATTCATACAGCGCTCTCCCAAAAGACGCTCCAGCTCCGGATTTCCCCTTCCTCTCTTATGTCCCGGCACATCAAAGGGCACGACCCTCATCTTTCTGAATTTTTCTAAAGCCTCATAAATCGGGGCACTTTCCTGCGATAACTTTTCCATTTCTGCCTCCTTTTATCAGACTGTTTTTCCGATAAAAATTTCTGTCATTTCTTTCTTTAAACGATTTTCTATATCCTGTTTCTTTTCTTTTGAAAGCTCCTCTATATTTGTATTAAATAAATAATCATCTAAACAAATTTTTTCCCGCACCATTTTCGTATGGAATAAATTCGCTTCCGATACGTTGATATCCACAGCGTTATATTCTTTTAAAGTTTCTTTATCAATATATTCCTGAATAGAATGAATTTCATGGTCCATAAAGAGCTTCTTTCCCTTTAAGCTTCTTGTAAAGCCTCTTACCCGATAATCCATGGTAATCACGTCCGAGTCAAAAGCTCCGATAAGGTAATCCAGCGTGGAAAGCGGCGTAATCTCTCCGCAGGTAGACACATCAATATCCACCCGAAAGGTTGCCACACAGGTTTCCGGATGATATTCCGGATATGTATGTACTGTCACATGGCTCTTGTCTAAATGCGCCACATGAGTTTTTCCCATAGGAACCATGGTCTTTTCTGCAATCAGAACAGTCACAGACGCTCCCTGCGGCTCATAATCCTGCTGGGAAATATTCAATATCTGTGCGCCTATCATCTGTGTTAAATTTGTCAGAATGGTAATCAGTCTATCGGAATTATACATATCGTCAATGTATTCAATATATTCTTTCTGGTCTTTTTGCGTTTCCGCATAGCATATATCAAAAATATTAAAGCTCAGGGATTTTGTTAAATTATTAAAACCATACAGCTTCAGTTTTTCACTCATAATTCCATTTCCTTTCAGCAGTGCTCTTCTCCCGAAGCATTTTTATTGTTTCATAGAACGCCATTCCCATGAAACAATAAAAACGCCACAGGTGCTGTATTTCTACACATCACCTGTGGCTGTATTTCGCAAAATATCCAACGATATTCATTTCGTCCTATTTTCTTTTCTCTAAGGGTTCGGAATGACGAAAGTTTTAGAGTCTATATAGCAAATATCTTACTTTTACTACTCTTATTGACCGTTTCACAAGTTGATGTGCACCTTTTGTGCACTGGTTGTAAAGTTACCAACTTATAAAATTTGAGCTTTTAACTCAATCAATAAGGCAACAAGCGTTGCCAATCGGCAGTTGCCCCGGCTGTCCGTATGGCCTTAACCCGAAGGTGGGCAAAAAATATTTGCATGGAACCTCTGTCGAACTTTGTATCCCATAGCCTTCTTAATATAGCTGATTTTAATTTTTTTGTCAATAGATTTGGCACTTAAATGGACACAATAATTCCTCCGTCATTTGCATACATACTGCTGACTCCTGCAGTATCTAAAACAACTACATCCTTTACTTCAATTCTCTTTAAAATTTCTTCTTTTACGATTTCTGCACGAGAAGCACAGTTGCAGTGGGTAATAGCCAAAACTTTATTCGCACTGTCCTTGGCATTTTCTACAACATAATCTACCATTTTTACAAGAGCCTTATTAATTCCTCTTGCCTGATCTAACTGTACAATAGTACCTTCCGGTGTTCCGTTCATAACCGGTTTAATCTTTAACGCACTTGCTACAAAAGCTTTGATATTACTCAGTCTTCCGTTTTTTCTCAGTGTCTCCAGATTTTCCAGTACAAAATAAATATTCTGTGACTGAATATACTCTTCAACGGTTTTTATTACCTGCTCAAAGTCCATTCCTGCTTCTTCACATTCTTCGATTTTCATGGCGATTAAGGTCTGACCTGCGGAAGCAGAACAGGAATTAAAAACATGTATCTTCTGCTCCGGTTTATCTTCTGAAAGAAGATTTTTTCCTAAAACCGCACTGTTATAAGAACCGCTCAAATTAGATGAGAGTGTTACTGCATACACATGCTCCGCATCACAGTCAAATGCCTGACGATATCTTTCCGGTGAAGGGCAGGAGGATTTGGGACATTCCGGACACTGTGCCACTTTCTCTAAAAACTCCGCCTGATTAAAACTTTCGTCATCTACGATATCTTCGTCCCCTACGGTTAAAGTTAAAGGAACGCTTTCAAATTTCTCATCTATTTTCCATCTGTCTAATAATTCGCCGCAGCTATCTATTACAATTTTATATTTCATTTTTCATAACCTCTTTATGTAGTTTTTAATACCATTTCTTATACTACCACAAAACCACTTATTTGAAAAGGTTTTTTCCTAAAACACTGGGATTTTTTTTCATTTTCGTTTATACTGTTCTTAACCTTTCATCCAAACAGAAATTTTTATAGAAAGGAGGGATTTTTTTATGATTGCATTACAGGTGCAGGATATAAAAAGCTTTATGTCAAAATTATTGATTGGTACTGATTTTGACGCTTTCTGGCTGTCAGAAGCTAATATCACTACTTCCGTTACATATACCATAGACGGACTTCTTCATCCTGATTTTTTCGATACACAGGAAGCAGAACTGTTACAGGCAGAAGGTCGTGAATACGCTCTTTGGAAAGACATCAAACCCCTTTGTTTTTCCATCATGAAAGGAAAAAAAACACCTCTTCACTTTAAAATTGTATTCATGCTTTCAAAGAAAAATACAGAAAAACTTTTACTTGGAAATCATGTTCCTCTTACTCTTGACGATATTTTCGGTCTTTTCGTAAATTTCCAATATGACGGGACACATTTAACCTGTACTACGGGAACTTCTGTAAAGACCTTTACCCTTGATAAAACTTTAGACCACGTATGGGATGAGCTGGTTCAAAAATTTTTCAAGCAACAGCAAATTCCCTATGAAACTTTATAAATCGGGAGGAAAACTTATGATACAGGATCTTGGAGCACATTGCTATCACAACGAATACATACCGGTTCCGCCAACAGAACAAGACTTTATTTTATGTTATAACGCAAAAACTGTTTTGGTAAGAAAAACAAAAAACAGCTTTTTACTGCCTCGTCTCTGCGACATTCCAGATTGGGAAAGCCAGCCTTACATCTATTTATTTTCCATTGATGAGCAGCATTTTTACATGCTTCCAAAGCTGGAGCCTTCTCTTTTATCTGATTTTACTTTTGAAGATTTGATAATTTTTCGCAGCCAGCAACCAAAAGAACTTTGTTTTGCACTGGTTACAGGTTTTCATCTATTTAACTGGTATGAAAACCGCAAATTCTGCGGTAAATGTGGAGAAAAACTGCTTCACGATACAAAAGAACGCATGATGTACTGCCCGCACTGCCACAACACAGAATATCCCAAAATTTCTCCCGCTGTCATTGTGGGTATTCGAAATAAAAACAAGCTCTTACTTTCCAAATATGCCGGAAGAAATACTACACGTTATGCCTTGATTGCGGGATTTACGGAAATCGGTGAAACACTGGAGGACACAGTAAGAAGAGAAGTTATGGAGGAAGTGGGACTGAAGGTAAAAAATATTCAGTATTACAAAAGCCAGCCATGGGGACTTTCCGGCTCTGTTTTATCCGGTTTTTACTGTGATTTAGACGGTGACGATACAATTACCTTAGACCGGGAAGAACTGTCCACTGCCCAGTGGTTTGAACGGAAAGAAATCCCTTACGATGATTATGACGTAAGCCTTACGAGGGAAATGATGATACAATTTAAAAAAGGACTCTACTAAAAAATAACAAAAAGAGACTGTCTTTTTAAAATATATCTCGAATATTTCTACACTTTTAGCGAATTTGTCGAGCACGCTTTGAGATTACAAGCTCAAAGTGAGCGCAGACTGAGCGTGAAATGTATAAATATTCCGGATGAACATTTAATGTAACAGTCTCTTTTATATTATTATAATTATCTTTTATTTTGCCAAAAGCAGCATAATTTCATTACTTCTTGTTACAAATTTTGTCATTTCTTCCGGTGTCAGTTGTCTGTGGCTGATTAATGCCAAATCATATAACTGTTCGCACAGAATATCCACGTTTTCATTTTCCTTATTTTCCAGAACATACTGTACCAGTTTATTGTTAGCATTTAATACCAGTGTTTCCTGTCCGCCGAACATGGATGGATCCATGCCGTACATATTGTACATTTTCATCATTTCCTGCATACGGCGGTTTTCTTCGGAAATTGTCATCATAGAAGATACTTTTTCATTTTTCAGACTTTCCACCTTGATTGTCAGGTTTTCTTTCTTTAAAGCTTTCTTAAAGATTTCAGATAAAGTCTTTGTTTCTTCCTCTAAGTCTTTTCCTTCTTCTTTTACAGCATCTGTTACATCTGCGTCAATACGAAGGAATTTTACGTTTTCTTTTACCTGTTCTACATGAGAGATAAACGGAGAGTCAATGTTGTGTTTCAGAATAACCGCATCCTGATTTTGTTCTCTGAACATATTGATATACTGGCTCTGCTGTACCTCATCGGTTACATAATAGATGCTGGTTTTTTCCGGTTCTTTTTTAGCTTCTTCTTTTGCTTCCTCAAGAACTTCTTCTTTATTTTCCTCTGTAACAACTTCTT
This sequence comes from uncultured Blautia sp., assembly GCA_900539145.1. Classification (GTDB taxonomy): domain Bacteria; phylum Bacillota; class Clostridia; order Lachnospirales; family Lachnospiraceae; genus Blautia. The sequence continues at coordinate 52,801 of UQAX01000010.1, read as the reverse complement.
GATCTTCCGGTGTTTCTACTGTATTTTCTTTGATGCAGTCTTCCAGTGTCAGGTATTTTCCGTCAATGTTTTTGTAGAGAATATAGTCCATCATTCTCTCAGAGAATTTTGTATCTTTTAAGCAGCCGAATTTAATAAACGGATTGATGTCATCCCAGTATTTTTCATAGTTTTCTCTGTCTGTTTTGCACATACCGGAAAGCTTGTCTGCCACTTTTTTGCTGATATAATCAGAAATTTTCTTTACAAATCCATCATTCTGCAAAGCGCTTCTGGATACGTTAAGCGGTAAATCAGGACAGTCAATAACACCCTTTAACAGCATTAAGAATTCAGGAATAACTTCTTTGATGTTATCGGCAATAAATACCTGATTATTGTATAATTTAATGGTTCCTTCAATGGACTCATATTCCATATTGATTTTTGGGAAGTATAAAATACCTTTTAAATTAAACGGATAATCCATATTCAAGTGTATCCAGAACAACGGCTCTTTATAATCCATGAATACTTTACGGTAAAATGCTTTATACTCTTCCTCTGTACATTCATTTGGATGTTTCATCCACAAAGGATTTGTATCACTTAAGGATACCGGACGTTTGTTAATTTTTACCATTTCTCTTGCGGGAGAAATTTCTACAACCTCTTTTTCGCCGTTTTCATTTTCTTTTTCTTCTGTTTTTGCCTCTTCATGAATATGCTCTACAATTACATCGTCCTCTTTTACTTCAGACTCTTCAATCGTTTCATATTCCTGCGGTGCATTTGCTTTGGAAAGGAAAATTTCTACCGGCATAAAGGAACAATATTTTTCAATGATTTCTCTTGCACGGTATTCATTGGCAAATTCTACGCTCTCTTCATTTAAGAACAGCGTAATCTCTGTACCCACTTCTGTTCTGTTTCCGTCTCCGATTTCATACTCTGTACCGCCGTCACTGGACCAGTGAACCGCAGTTGCTCCTTCTTTGTAAGATAAAGTATCAATCTGCACTTCATCTGCCACCATAAACGCAGAGTAAAATCCCAGACCAAAATGTCCGATAATCTGGTCTTCATTTGTTTTATCTTTATATTTCTCTAAAAACTGTGTTGCACCGGAAAATGCAATCTGTGTAATATATTCTTCTACTTCATCTGCGGTCATACCAAGACCTGTATCAATGAATTTCAAAGTCTTTTCTTCCGGATTTACAATGACCTGAATTTTATTTTTATGGTCTTCCGGAAAAGTGTATTCTCCCATAACCTCCAGTTTTTTCAGTTTTGTAATGGCATCACATCCATTTGAAATTAATTCACGGAAGAAAATGTCATGATCGGAATACATCCATTTTTTAATAATCGGAAGGATATTGTCACTGTTAATTGATAAAGTACCACGCTTGCTAGCCATGATAAAATACATCTCCTTTTTCATTCTTATATTGGGAAACGTTTCCCTGCCTAAACACCATAATAGTCCCCAAAGAAATAAAAGTCAAGAGAAAATTAGCACTCAATCATATTGAGTGCTAACAAACTTTTATAAACTTTCTTAAATAATTCTAAACTTCTTATTTTTTCTTTGCTGCGATGAAGATATTCGGCGGATTTTTATGGAGATTGACAATTTCCAGAACTTCAAAGCCGTTTTTCTGGATTTTCCTCATCAGGCTAATGGGTGTATCAAAAGCTACATAAGGCATCAGATGCAATTTACTTTTCCAGAATTTTTTCACAGAGTCTTTGGACAAATTTCTTCCCAGACAGTCTGTGGCAGAAAGAAAAATACCGCCCGGTTTTAAAATCTCATATATTTTCTTTAAAACCTCTTCCTGATTTTTCATATACAGCAGCACATTATATGCCGTCACCACATCATAGCTTTCCGGCTCTATTTCCATTTCCGTCAATTCTCCCATGGAAAAGGTAATATTATTCTTTGACAATTTTTCTGCTTTTTCTCTGGCTTTTTGGAGCATATCTTTAGAAATATCCGTTGCCGTGATTTCTTTTACATATTTTGAAAGAGGAATGGTCGCTACACCAGTGCCGCAGCCAATCTCAAAAACTCTGTCTTCCTCCTTTAAAAATGCCGCAGAACGTTTCACAGTTTTTCTGTAAGCATTTTCATATACTGATAAAACCTGCTTATCGAATACTTCTGAACGCCTGTTCCAAAATGCAGGAGCTTCAACCCTTGTATTTTTCATCCTTATCCCTCCTTAATTACTTCAAAAACAAACGCAGCAATTTCTTTTTCCCATTTGTATACGGCTGATAACGAATAGGTAAATCGACTCCCTGATATTTTTTCACAATACTTTTCGTATGACTAAAGGTATCAAAGCTTTTTTTTCCGTGATAGCTTCCCATACCGCTTGCACCTACACCGCCAAATCCCATTCTTGATGTTGCCAGATGAATAATGGTATCGTTAATACAACCTCCTCCAAAGGAGATTTCCTGTAAAATTCTCTGCTCTGTCTGTTTTCTTTCTGTAAAGAGATAGAGTGCCAGAGGTTTTTCACCCTTTTTGATAAAGTCCTCTGCCTCTTTTAAATCTCTGTAAGCGAGCACAGGCAGCACCGGTCCGAAGATTTCCTCCTGCATAATGGGTGACTTTTCTGTAATATCATCCAACACAGTAGGGGCAATAAACAGCCTTTCTTTATTCCCAAAGCCGCCTTTTACAATGTGTTCTCCTTCCATAAGCTTCATAATGCGCTCATAGTGTTTTTCATTGATTATTCTGGGATAATCCTGATTTTTCAGCAGCTCTGCCGAAAACATTTTATCAATCCAGTATTTTAAATATTCTAAAAATTCTTCTTTTACAGCTTCCTGTATCAAAAGGTAATCAGGAGCTACACAGGTCTGTCCGCTGTTTAAATATTTTCCAAACACCAGACGTTTTGCTGCCAGCTTTAAGTTTGCCGTTTCATCTACAATACAGGGACTTTTCCCACCCAGCTCTAAAGTAACAGGCGTGAGATTTTGGGCAGCCTTTTCCAGAACAATTTTTCCCACTGCCTTACTTCCCGTAAAGAAAATATAGTCAAATTTCTGTTCTAAAAGTGCTGTATTCTCTTCTCTGCCGCCTTCCACAACTGCCACAAATTCTTTCGGAAAAACAGCAGAAAGAATTTTTTTAATCACTGCCGAGGTGTGCGGTGCATAAGCAGAAGGCTTTACCACACAACAGTTTCCCGCTGCAACAGCGCCGATTAAAGGCTCCATACAAAGCATAAAAGGGTAATTCCAAGGGGCTATAATCAACACTGTGCCATAGGGCTCGACAGCTTCAAAGCTTTTTGCAGGAAACTGCGCCAATGGTGTCAAGGCACGTTTTCCCTTCATCCAGCCCTTCAAATGCTTTTCTGCATAGTTCAGCTCGGAAAGTGTCATTCCCACTTCTGTCATATAAGCTTCAAAATCTGATTTTCCCAAGTCCTTATACAGGGCTTCTTCGATTTCTTTTTCATAATATAAAATCGTTCGTTTTAACCGAAGAAGAGCTTTCTTGCGAAATTCATAAGCTTTTGTCCTGTTTTTTTCAAAAAAAGCTTTTTGCCTCTCTGCTATGGAGTTTATTTCCATGAGCCGTCACCTCACTAGCCTTCTACAATTAAATACTGTCCGTTTGGAAGAGGAAAGACTTCACTGGCATCCTCCAACTCTTCCAAGGTCATTCCGTCTACATCCATGCCGTTTTCTTCAAAATATTCCTTTACTTCGGCTAAAGAGTCCACCACAACTGCCATGCAATCCTCTAAAAACGCCTCAGCCTCTTCCTCTGTCTCCGCTACCGGCTCTGCAAATAACTGCTCCTGATTTTTCAAAAAAGTTACCAGACATTCTTCACTATATTCATTCATTCCAATTTCCTCCTTGTTGAATTATTTTTTCTAAAACGGTTTCTACCCGTTCTGTTTCATATTTTGCTGTTTCTTTTACTTCTTCTTTGGCATTGCTTACAGCAAAGCTATAAGTAACCTCATGGAGCATTTCCAAATCATTTAAGTTATCTCCAAAAGCCGCACAGACGTCTGCGGAAATAAGAAAATGCTTCTGCAAAACTCGAATTCCTTTTCCCTTATCCGCACTCATCGGCATCATATCCAGCCATGCGTGACCGGAGGTTACCACAGTTGCCTGACTTCCGAAAAGCTTTTTCCAATAAGGCAGCATTTCTTCCAGTCCGCTTTCCCTGTACATGGATATTTTCAAAATATCTTCTTTTACTTTGAAAATATCATCTACCACCGCAACCTTGCCTTTTACTGTCTGAAGCATATAATCTGCAAATGCTTTTCTTTTCGGCTGAATATAGTAGGATTTTTCTCCGGAAACAATAATCTCCATATCTTCTCTATTCAGTATGCTATGCGCCATTTCTTCTGCTAATGCCCGTTCAAAAACATCTTTATGTAAAATTTTCCCTTTATACACAACCATTGCCCCATTTTCACAAATATAAGCAATGTCATCCTTTACAGGCTCAAATAAGTTTCGTAAAACTGCATACTGTCTTCCGCTGGCAGCCGCAAAAAGAATTCCCATTTCTTTTAACTGTTTTATCTGCTCCACTGCTTGTAAAGACAGCTCTCTTTTCCCATTTTGAAGAAGCGTGCCATCTATATCACTGGCAATCAGCTTTAACATACTTTCCCACTCCCTGCTATTTCTTTTTTGCGGTTTCAAAAATTTCCTGTGGCGTATCTACAATTTTATCTGCATGATGTTCCACCAGTTCCTGTCTTGGACGAAAACCCCATGTTACGCCGATGGTATACATACCTGCCGCTTTTCCCGTATCCATATCTGTATTGGTATCTCCACAGTAAAGACATTCCTCAGGTTTTACACCAAATGCCTCTGCAATAGCAAGAGCTCCCACCGGTGACGGCTTTCTGGGGATGCGCTCTGTCTGTCCCTGCACTTTATGAAACATCGTTTCTCCGAAAATTTTATTTACTACCTCTACGGCTGCTTCATGAGGCTTATTTGACAACACTGCGATTTTAATATTTTCTTCTTTTAATTTTTCTAAAAGCTCTATAATCCCGTCAAAGGGCTTCACATGATAAAAAGGATTTTCGGCAAATCTCTGACGATATACGGTACGTATCTGCTCATAGTCTGCTTTGTCCCCTCCCGGTGTTGCGGCAAGCATTCTCCTTACCAGCTCGTCGGCTCCGTCTCCTGCATAAAAATTATAATTCTCCACAGGCAGTGCAGCTAATCCGAACTCCTGTAAAACCTGATTTCCCACATACGCCATAGACTCCACGGTATCTGCAATGGTTCCGTCTAAATCAAATATACATGCCTTATACATGATTACCATTCCCTGCTTTCTATTCCCATATTTTTTAATTCCTGATAAAGTCTTGCCAGAGGCAGCCCTACCACATTGTTATAATCACCGCTGATTTCTTTAATAAAAACAGCGGATTTTCCCTGAATACCATAAGCCCCTGCTTTGTCCATGGGCTCTCCTGTATTCACATAGCTTCTGATTTCATCCTCTGACATGGGATAAAAAACAACCTTCGTTTTCTCATGAAACGTCTTCCTTCTGTTTTCGTCTCCCTCTCTTACCATAATTGTCACACCGGTATAAACCTCGTGCGTCCGTCCCTGAAGACCTTGAAGCATTCTTACCGCATCTTCTTTTGAGGCTGGCTTGCCCAATATTTTGTCTTCACTTGCAACAACCGTATCTGCGCCAATCACAACAACATCTCCGGCTGATTTTTCATAAATATCACTGCATTTTAAATAGGACAGCTCCTCTACTGCAAGTCCCGGCTGTGTTTTCGTAATCTTCTCCTCTGCCTGACTGGGGATAACCGTAAAAGGAATTCCTCCCTGCTCTAAAAGTTCCCTGCGTCTGGGAGAAGCACTTGCCAGTATCATTTTTCTCATGATGTTCTCCTTTAAAGCAATTCCCGATTTATTTTCTCTCAATTCTTAGTATATCCTGTCTTTTTCAATGTTGCAATGAAAAAATGACGGCACTTTTATGCCGCCACAATCATTTTTTCCACAGGCCTTCCTTTTGAAAATAACCTCTCATACACCGTTTCACACTTTTTAAATTTACAAAACATTTTTTGTGCATCGCATTCGTTGCAGTATACCTTCCAGCATCCGCAGCATTTGCAGTTTTTTCCTTGATTTTCTATAAATCCCTGCACATCTTCCTCCGGATACCCTAAAAATAATCCGATTTCGTGAGGAAACCTTTCATACATCTGCAATCTGTTTTGTAAAATTTTTACAGCTTCCTCAGCATTGTTATAAACGTATCCTTCCGCTTCCAACATTTTTCGTGTCTTCGCTCTCTTTAAATCATCTTCCAGCTTTTTTCTTCTGTCCACATACAGAAGCGCTCTTTGTTCCGTAGTACGAATAACTGTAAGGCTCAATCCTTTTTCTTTTAAAACTCTTTTCCAAAGCTCTGCGCTATTTTCAAATTCCTCTTTAGACTCCCATGAATACCAAAACAGGTTCGCTGTTTTTAGACCGGCCAAGGTAGGAGCGCTATGTCTGATTAAAATTTCCTCCAGCATCTATCTCTCCTCCTTAATGTCTTCCAGCACGGACTGTAATGCAGCCGTACTTGCCCTGTGAATTCTTCGAATAGGAATATTATTTCTCTTTGCTTCCTGAGAAGCATTCATTACCATTTTGTGAGATACTGTATTTGTAAATAATAGCAGCAAATCCGGACATCCCATTTTCTTCTTAATCGAACTGTTTTCCTTTACAAACACTTTTGCCTTGCATCCATAGCTTTCACATAAATTTTCATAACGTGTTACCATTCTTTCATTTCCACCGATAATTACAATACTCATACTGTTCTTCCTTTCTTGATTAGTTTTAACTAACTACTATTTAAAAAATATATTTCTCTGTTTCTGATTTCGATTAGTGTTAACTAACTACTATCATACTGATTTTTCTGCATTTGTCAACCCCATTCTTTTAAAACGCAATTTCGTATAAGATAAATTTCATAGAAAATTAATGAAAAAACACTTCCCTTCCTGAGTGAAAAAGGATTATAATGGAGAACATATAGGTAGAGTAAGGGAATTTTGATTTTAGAAAGGATTTTGATTATGGGAAATTTAGGTAAAAAATTATTAGGTATTGGATTGTTAAGCGCAACTGCCGGAGCTGCGGTTTATTATTTTACAAAAAAGAAAGAAGAAAATCCTGACCTTCAGGAAGAGTTCGCAGACTTTCAGGATAATTTGAAAGAAACTGCTGCCTCTGCTGTAAACGTAGCCTCCAAATTTAAAGAAGTCGTTGAAAAATCAGTAGATCAGGCAGTCAACAAAGCTGATGAGCTTACAAAAGAATTCTCCGAAGACGATATCTTTGAGGATGATTTTGAAGACCTTGCCGAAGATATTGAAAATATAAAAGAAGACGTAAAAGAAACCGTAGAAGACACAAAAAAAGCTGCCGAAAATGTTGTTGAAACTGTAAAAGAGACGGTAAAAGATTGTGTCTGCGAAAAAGAGGAAGAAGAAAAGGAAGACACTTCTGCCGAACTTTAAAATAGCTCTTGTAAAAATCTTCCATTCATAATACAATCACTTTAGTGGGTATTCAACTATTTATAAAGTGAGGAATGTACTATGAATAACAATTTATTTGAGCAGGCAAAAAATGACGATATTTTGTCAAAAGAGTTAATTTCATTTTTACTGGAAAGTATGGAATACAGCCGATTGAGCTTTATCAATGATGCGGTGGATATTCTCAAGGTTTTAAAAATCCGTATTGAACGAGGGGATAAAATCACAGATGCGGTTTCTCTTGAAACTTATACTATGAAGGGATTTAAGGCTTTTGTAAAAGAACATTTTTCAGAATATATTTACAATCAGGTCTTTACTCCTTTAAAAAAGGATGAAAAAATTTATTTTTCTTTAGAACCTTGTGAGGGCGGATATGAGCTTGTACTTTCTGATAAAGACAGCAAAGTGTACAAATGGATTTCCAGCTTAAATGAAAAATTTTCTCTCGTTTACATGATTGCTACAAAAGTTGTATATATCAAAAATATTAAAACAAAAACTTACTCCCCGTTTATTTCTGAAAACGGAAAATACTGCCGATACGATGAGGCAGTGGGTAAAATTTTAGAAATAAACGCATAAAATATATTTTCTAAAAGAGGCTTTCACTTTAAACAATATCCAAAAATATTTATACGCCTTTAGCGAATTTGTCGAGCATGCTTTGAGATTACAAGCTCAAAGCGAGCGCAGACTGAGTGTAAAATGTATAAATATTTTGGATATTGAATGTGATAACCCTCTTCATCCTTTTATCTATGCCATGCTTTTTTCAAAAGCTCCATAGCTTCTTCAATTTCCTTTTCTTCCATCCCTGCATAACCCAAAAGCACTTTGTTTTCTCTTTTTCTGTTTGTCGAAATACAGTATTCCGATACCCCGTAAACCTGTATCCCCACACTATCGGCTCGCTCTATTGCCATTTTTTCTGTCAATCCGTTCACAAACTCCAGAACAAAATGAACACCCGCATTTTCTCCGTGAAACACGCAAATTTCCTGCATTTCTTTTAAATGCTTTACCATTAAATCATGCTTACTTTTATAAATCTTGCGCATACGGTTCAGATGTTTTTCATAATATCCTTCTCTTAAAAAAAGCTCCAATATTTTCTGGTCTGCTTTTGAAACCGTCACAGAGAAAAGATATTTTTCATTCAAGTATCTCTGCATAAGCTTTTCCGGCAAAACCATATAGCTGACACGAACAGAGGGTGCTAAGGATTTTGAAAAAGTCCCCATATAAATCACACTTCCATTTCTGTCAAAGCCCTGCAAGCTTGGAATAGGCTGCCCTTTATAACGAAACTCACTGTCATAATCATCTTCAATAATATAACGTTCTTCTGACTTTTCTGCCCAGCTCAAAAGCGCCAAACGGCGTTTTAAAGGCATAATCATACCCATAGGAAATTGATGTGACGGCATCACATAAACAAGCTTTGCTTTTTTTTCTTCTAAATCACTGATGTCAAGCCCCTGTTCATCCTGCCTGACTGCCTCCACCTTATATCCAATATGTTGAAAGTCATAATACGCACTGATATAGGTCGCCGCTTCCATTGCAACGGTTTGACCTGCTCCCAGAATTGTTCCCAACAGCATGAGAAGATAATCATTTCCCGCACCGATGATAATCTGTTCCTTTTTACATCTTACACCTCTGGAACGATATAAATATTCGGCTGCCGCCTGCCGTATTCCGTCTTCACCGCAGGGATTTCCAAGCTGAAAAAATTCCTCGTCCGCTTCTGTCAATACCTGCCTTGAAAGCTTTTGCCACACACTGTAAGGAAAGCTTCCCTTCGCAATTTCGTTTAAGGCAAAATCATAGGAATATTTCTTTTGCTTATCCTGCGCTATGGTGTTTTCGTTCTGCTGTTTTGGTAAACTGCTCTTGGAAAAATAAATTCCCTCTAACTGCGATATATAATATCCTTTGCAGGGAAGCGCCTCAATATAGCCTTCTGAAGCAAGCTGGTCATAAGCAAGCTCTGTGGTACTTCTGCTGACAGAAAGATACCGGGAAAGCGCCCTTGATGAGGGCAGCTTGTCTCCCGGCTTTAACTGTTCTTTCTCTATTTCTTTTTTAATAAATTCATAAATTTGCTGATAGATAGGAATTTTAGAGTCCTTATCTATGAAAATCATCAATTCATTCATCTTATTTTAATTTAAAAGAGCTCTTTAAGGATACAACACGGTTAAACACCGGCGCTCCCGGCTTGCTGTCATGGCAATCCGCACAGAAAAATCCATTTCTTACAAACTGAAATCTGTCATAAGCCTCTGCTTTTCCTAATTCCGGTTCTACAAGACAGCCTTTTACAACGGTCAGAGAATTCGGATTTAAGTTCAGACTCCCGTCTTCTTTGTTATATACGCCTTTTTCTTCATCTACAATGTTTTCGTACAGACGACATTCTGCCTCCACTGCTGTTTCAGCGCATACCCAGTGAATAGTTCCTTTTACCTTTCTTCCGTCCGGTGAATTACCTCCTTTGGAAGCAGGATCGTAAGTACAGTGAATAACGGTCACATTGCCGTTTTCGTCTTTTTCACATCCTGTACAGGTAACAAAATAAGCATTCATAAGGCGTACTTCATTTTCCGGATAGAGACGTTTGTATTTCTTAATTGGAACTTCCATAAAGTCTTCTCTTTCAATGTAAAGCTCTTTCCCAAATGGAACTTGTCTTGTGCCTAATTCCGGATTTTCCATGTTATTCGGAACTTCCAGATATTCAATTTCTCCTTCCGGATAATTGTCGATTACTAATTTTACAGGATCTAAAACAGCCATCATACGAGGCGCTTTCATCTTCAAATCTTCTCTGATACAATACTCCAGCATTGCATAATCTACGGAACTGTTCGCTTTGGAAACACCGCATAATTCTACAAATTTCTGGATAGACTCCGGTGTGAAGCCGCGTCTTCTTAATGCTGCAATAGATACCAAACGAGGATCATCCCAGCCATCAACGATACCGTCTTCTACCAGCTTTTTAATGTATCTTTTTCCTGTAACCACATTTGTCAGATATAATTTTGCAAATTCAATCTGCTTTGGAGGATGTACATATTCTAATTCCTGTACAACCCAGTCATATAACGGTCTGTGGTCCTCAAATTCCAGTGTGCAGATAGAATGAGTAACACCTTCAATAGCATCCTCAATAGGATGTGCAAAGTCATACATCGGATAAATACACCATTTGTCCCCTGTATTATGATGTGTCATATGAGCTACACGGTAAATAACAGGATCACGCATGTTGATATTTGGAGAAGCCATATCAATTTTTGCTCTCAGAACCTTGCTTCCGTCTTCAAACTCACCGTTTTTCATTTTTTCGAATAATTCCAGATTTTCCTCTACGCTTCTGTTTCGGTAAGGACTTTCTTTTCCCGGCTCTGTTAAAGTTCCTCTGTATTCTCTGATTTCTTCTGCTGTCAAATCACAGACAAAAGCTTTTCCTTTTTTAATCAGCTTTACTGCTGCTTCATACATCTGATCAAAATAATTGGATGCAAAATATAAGCGGTCTTCCCAGTCAGCGCCTAACCACTGAATATCTTTTTTAATAGACTCTACAAATTCTACTTTTTCTTTTGTAGGGTTTGTATCATCAAAACGCATATTAAATTTTCCATGGTATTTCTGTGCCAAGCCATAGTTTAATAAAATTGATTTTGCATGACCGATATGCAGATAACCATTTGGTTCAGGTGGAAATCTGGTACAAATTTCATCGTACTTTCCTTCTGCCAAATCTTTTTCAATAATCTGCTCAATAAAGTTTTTAGAAACGGTTTCTTTTGCTGTTTCTTTTTCCACTTTTTTTCTCCTCCGTCTATGGTAATTTTCTTTGGCGTAAACCAAGTTTTTGTCTATATAATAACTTTAAGAAATATACTACCATAAAATCACTGTTTTTCAAAGGCTTTGCTTATATTTTTTTCTGATTTCAGTCTAAAATCATAAAGTTTGCCGTTGCGGTTGCAATGATTTTGTCGTTTTTCTCTGACCTGCATACTGCGTGGACATTGCATACTTTTCTTCCTGCCCGGTCTGCGGTTGCTGTTACAAGCAGTGCATCTCCCGGAAGTCCCGGACTCAAATAATTGATATTTAAGTTAATGGTAGGAATACTCTTGCTTCCGCTTACGTTTCTTACAATCGCCCCACAGGTAGTATCAATAGCGGCTGCAATAATACCTCCATGTATCGTGGACATGTGATTTAATTCCCATCTTTGTATAGGAAAGCGAAAGGTAAGGCTTTTTTTCTCATAATTACAGGAATAAAATTCCACCTGCATCTTATTATATAAATGCTCCGGTGAATTGGGATATAACATTTCCATCTGTTTCTTTATTTCCTGTTCCATTATCTGCTGCATAACTTCTCTCCTCTTTAATAACGTACTTCTAAAAGCGTCAATCCTCGTGCCGGAGCCGTAAATCCTGCTTCTTTTCTATCACAGCTTTCTAAAATTGCTTTCATCTCCTCCGGCTTCCTGCGTCCTCTGCCTACTTCAATTAAAGTGCCTGTTAAAATCCGAACCATGTTATACAAAAATCCGTTTCCCGTATAAGTAATAACGATTTCCTGTTCCAAATCTGCAATATCAATACGGTAAACAGTTCTTACAGAAGACTTTTTCATTTTCTTATTAGAACAAAAACTTTTAAAATCATGAGTCCCTTCCAAATATTTCGCAGCCTCTTTCATGGCATTTACGTCCAGAACTTCGTGGAGAGGACATTGATACTTTCTCTCAAAAACGTTCTTATGAATACCGGATACAATCCGATACTGATACACCTTCTCCTTTGCGTTTAAGCGGCTGTGAAACCGCTCCTCCGCCTCGCTTACCTTAGAAATCTCGATGTCCTCCGGCAGATATTCGTTTAAATATTGACAAATTTCTTCGCAGCTCTTTTCACAGTCCGCATGAAAATTCGCCACCTGACCTTTGGCATGTACCCCTGCGTCAGTTCTTCCTGCTCCCTGAATTTGTACCTCTGTTCCCAGCATTTTTGTTAAAACATCTTCGATTTTTCCCTGTATGGTATTGTCCGTATCCTTCTGACGCTGCCAGCCTCCGTATCGGCTTCCGTCATATTGAATATCCAAACGATAATTCATATCTGCTCTCCTTTTAAACAGACAAAAGGTGTTACATAAATGCAACACCTTATATCTCTATTTCTTATTTTACCAAATAAACATCTGCATGATTTACACCCAAAGCATTGGCTCTGTCATGGTCGTTTACATAGATATCAATGCGGTTTCCTTTAATTGCACCGCCACAGTCTTCTGCTGTAAATACATGTCCGTTAATAATTACCTGTGTTCCGTAAGGAATAACTTTCGGGTCTACTGCAATGGTTCTTCCTTCTACTACCGGTGTACCTGTTGCTGTAATACCTGTTTCCACATCACAGCAAAGCTCACAGGAACAATAATAAGTCAGCTTAAAGTTACCCAGTTTTTCACCGTACATATCAGATGTAGCATTTACCTCTGCTATATCACCGCCTCCGTAGGAAACTGTCTCATCCTCTAATACACGTACTGCCCATACTGCGTTTTTCGTATTTAAGTTACCCTGCACAATACCATAATCCTTACCCATAGCTTCTACGGTCTTACCGTCTCCGGCATAGATAACAACGTGATATACATAACCGTTCTTTGCATAGAAAATCAAATCTCCCGGCTGTGCATCTTCTACCGGAATTTTGGTTCCGTACTGTGCCTGATCTGCCGCAACACGAGGTAACTCATATCCGTATTCCTTGAAAATACTCTGTACAAAACCGGAACAGTCTGCGCCCTCTGTCAAGCTGGTGCCTCCCCATACATAAGGATTTCCAATAAACTGAGAAGCAAATTCTACCACAGAACTTCTAAGCTGTCCTCCCGGAACTCCTGATTTTACAGAAGTAAGCGTATAATAACAAGCTTCATTTTCTTCCGGTGCAATTTCTTCTTTTGCAAGTGTGTAAGTATCTTCGCCCTTCTCTGTTACCTCTTCCTGAACTGTTTCTTCCATGTTCAAATATTCTTTTGCCACAAAGCCTCTGACATCTCCGGACTCTATGTATACCCAGTCTTCTTCTTCATCTGCCAGAACATAGCAAAGACTGTTATTCTCCAGCGTTCCGATAATGCGGGACTCTGTGCTCTTATCTTCTCTTACATTTAATAAGCTGGCTGTTGTAAGGGCATACTCCTTATCTACAACTGTCTGATTTACCGTAGCTCTCAGATACAAAAATGCTTTATTTTCTCTGTATGGAACTGTTTCTTTTGCTGTGGGTGCAACGCCTTCAATTCCTTTATATTCTTCATTAAATCTTGCTGCTAAGGATCTTGCTTCCTTCTGATATCTTTCCAGAATTTTCTGAGCTTCCTCTCCTGTAACAACATCCTCTGCTTTTACAAAACCTCTGACAGCTCCGGACTCAACATAAAGCCATCCGTCTTCCTCTTCCTTCAGTATGTAGCAGACACCTTTTTTTGCAAGCGTTCCTACACTGCGGGCTTCCTCTGTCATCTCTTCATAAATATTTATTTTTTCATTGGAAAATGCGTATTTTCTGGCCACTGTCCAGAAACGAAAATCTTCTACAATCGTAGGAACTTCTATAATTTCCTGCTGCTGTACTAATTCCTGATTGCTAGATGGCGCTTCCGGGTCGTCTGCTTCAATTTTGGGTGAACCATTATCTAAAAGAATAACATAGCCATTTGCATCTAACACATAATGATAACCCTCCGGCAGCTGATAGCCTGTTCTTTCCTCATACTGCTCAGGTGTTTCCTGTGACGGCGTTTCATCCACTGTATCGGCTTCTATTTTCGGTGAACCGTCTTCGTTAAATGTCACATAACCATTTGCATCCAATACATAATGATGTCCTTCCGGCAGCTGATAGCCTGTTCTCTGCTCGTACTGCTGGGGTGTCTCCTGTAACGGTGCTTCCGGCTGATTGGCTTCTATTTTTACACTGCCGTCTTCGTTAAATGTCACATAACCATTTGCATCCAATACATAATGATGTCCTTCCGGCAGCTGATAGCCTGTTCTCTGCTCGTACTGCTGGGGTGTCTCCTGTAACGGTGCTTCCGGCTGATTGGCTTCTATTTTTACACTGCCGTCTTCGTTAAATGTCACATAACCATTTGCATCCAATACATAATGATGTCCTTCCGGCAGCTGATAGCCTGTTCTCTGCTCGTACTGCTGGGGTGTCTCCTGTAACGGTGCTTCCGGCTGTTCAGGCTCTTGTGGTGTTTCCGGCTGTTGTGGTATCTCCGGCTGTTGAGGTGTCACCGGTTCTTCAACGACCTGATTGCCATCCGCCTGAGTCTGTATATCTGCTGCAAAAACATTTGCCGGTGTGGCTAAGCTAAGCGCCATAGTAAGCGCAAGTATTTTCTTTATTTCCTTATATTTCAATTTCTTCTCCTCCGGTATCACTGTATCCATTTCTAAGGTTGAATACCATTCTAGTAAAAATGTTTCGTCTTCTTTTTAGTTTATCACGAGTACCTTATCAAATCAACAATAAATTATAGAATTTAAAGTGTTTTTTATGCACTTTACCCTACTTTTGTATGATATTTTTCATTTTTTATACAATTATCCTAATCACTATTTTTTGCCCACATACGCAACCTCTTTTCCTAAGAAAAAAAGTGCTAACAGATTAGGAATTGCCATCATTCCGTTTAAGGCATCGGACAATTCCCAAATCATAGTCGGAGCAATCATACATCCCGGCAATGTAATCAAAATATAGCAAAAACGATATACCTTTACACCTTTTTCTCCTGCCAGATAATCTGCTGTCTGTGCACCAAAATAAAACCAGCCAATCATTGTGGCAAAAGCAAACAATGCGGTTGCCCCTGCCAAAAACTCCTTTCCCCAAGGAATAACCGATGCAAACGCCATTCCCGTAAGCGTTGTTCCATCTATATATCCAGCCTGCCAATATGGCACTTGACTCACCAATATTACAAGAGCTGTAATCGTACAGACCAGAACTGTATCAATAAATACTTCTAAAATCCCCCACATTCCTTGAATTTTCGGGTCCTCCACATCTGACTGTGCATGAGCCATAACAGAAGACCCAAGCCCCGCCTCATTAGAAAAAATCCCCCTTGCAATTCCCATACGCACCGCCTGTTTCATACTGTATCCTGCCACCCCTCCCACTGCTGCCGAAGAGCGAAAGGCTTCTTGGAAAATCAAAGCAAATGCTCCTGCAATTCTGTCTCTGTAAAAGAATAGAACAAGCATAGCGCCCGCTAAATAAATGGCAGCCATAACAGGTACAAGCCTTTCCGTAAAAATTGCAATTCGCTTCATTCCTCCTGTTAAAACCACTGCCACTACAATCATGCAAAGACTTCCTGACAAAAATGCAGGTACATGAAAAGCCTTTTCAAGCCCCACTGCCATAGAATTTCCCTGCACCATATTCCCCATGCCAAAGGATGCGCCTAAACAGCAGACAGCAAAAGCAACAGCCAAAGGCTTACACCCAAGTCCCCTTTCCATATAAACCATGGCGCCGCCCTTCCACTGTCCTTTCTCATCTTTATAACGATATTTTATTCCCAAAAAATTTTCCGCATAGGTTGTCATCATTCCGAAAAAGGCAGATACCCACATCCAGAAGATAGCTCCCGGTCCTCCAAACATCAATGCAGTGGCAACACCGGTTATATTTCCTGTTCCCAAAGTAGCTGCCAGCGCTGTGCAAAAAGATTGAAATTGCGTTACAGAAGCAGTTTCTTTCGCATTTTTTGTTTTCTTTCCTTTTTTTAATGCACCAATGGTATTTGCTGTCCATATATGTATTTTTGTAATCTGAAAAAATCCTGACCGTATGGTAAACCAGATACCTGCTCCCAGAAAAAATACCAGCATTCCCCGTCCCCATACAAATTCCTGAAGAGAATGAATAAAATTTGCCATTGCACATTCCTTTTCCTTGCTCCATAAAACCTATGCAAAAAATCATTCTCCTATGAAATGAAAAAAAGACTATTACATGAAGTATATGTTAAGGATATGTATACATTTTGCACTCAGTCTGCGCTCACTTTAAGCTTGTAATCTCAAAGCGTGCTCGACAAATTTGCTAAAATGTATACATATTCCAAATTTCTACTTCATATAATAGCCTTTGCTGTAAGAGTTAATCTTATTCGAAAGCTTTTCCTACAGAACCAAAGAGTTCCATTTTTTCTTTAATTGTATCGCAGATAGCCTCAAATCCTGGTTTTAATAATTTACGTGGATCATATCCTTTTCCTTCATTATCTTTTCCGGCTTCAATGTATTCACGTGTAGCTGCTGCGAAAGCTAACTGACATTCTGTATTTACATTGATTTTAGATACACCTAAATCAATTGCTTTTTTAATCATGTCTGCAGGAATACCTGTACCACCATGAAGAACTAATGGCATTTCTCCTGTTAATTTCTGGATGTTATCCAGAACATCAAATCTAAGTCCTGCCCAGTTTTCCGGATATTTTCCGTGGATGTTACCAATACCTGCTGCAAGCATGTCTACAC
Organism: uncultured Blautia sp.; assembly: GCA_900539145.1. Classification (GTDB taxonomy): domain Bacteria; phylum Bacillota; class Clostridia; order Lachnospirales; family Lachnospiraceae; genus Blautia. The sequence continues at coordinate 35,599 of UQAX01000010.1, read as the reverse complement.
CTAAGTCTGCAATCATTTTACATTCTTCAGGATCTGCACATTCGCCCATACCTACAACACCGTCTTCTTCTCCACCGATAGAACCAACTTCTGCTTCTAAGGAAAGTCCAAGACCTTTACAAACGCCTGCTAATTCTTTTGTTTTCTCAACGTTTTCTTCGATTGGGTAATGAGAACCATCAAACATAATGGAAGAAAATCCTGCTTTAATGCATTTGTAGCAGCCATCGTATGTACCATGGTCTAAGTGCAGAGCAACTGGTACTGTGATATTTAATTCTTCAATCATAGCTTTTACCATATCTGCTACTGTCTTAAATCCACACATATATTTTCCTGCACCTTCAGAAACACCCAGAATAATTGGGGATTTACATTCTTCTGCAGTTAAAAGTGCTGCTTTTGTCCACTCCATGTTATTGATATTAAACTGACCTACTGCATAATGTCCTGCTTTTGCTTTTTTTAACATTTCTGCTGCTGATACTAACATATTCAATGACCTCCATATATTTTATTGAATTGGGTCTAAAACCTAAAACTATTATAACACATTTTCCTTTTCAGGCAAGTATTTCTTAATGCAATTTCTCTTCTTCCATGCTATAATATTTTTCAAGAATGTTTATAGGAAAGGAATAAAATTAAAATATGGAAATGAAAAATTTAATTGTCGGACAATCCGGCGGTCCTACTGCAGTTATTAACAGCAGTTTATATGGTGTTGTTTCAGAAGCTCTTTCCCAGCCCTCTATCGGAAAAGTATATGGTATGATAAACGGAATTGAAGGATTTTTAAAGGGAACCATTTTAGATTTCGAAGAAACGCTCTTTTCCAATGATTTAGAAAAATTAAAAACAACTCCCGGCGCTTACTTAGGCTCTTGCCGGTACAAGCTTCCCGAAGACTTAGAAGATCCTGTTTATCCTATTCTTTTTCAGAAATTTGAAGAATTAAACATTGGATATTTCTTCTATATCGGCGGAAATGACTCCATGGACACGGTAAGCAAATTATCTCGTTATGCAGAGAAAATCAATAGTGACATCCGTGTAATCGGAGAGCCGAAAACCATTGACAATGATTTGGTTATGACTGACCATACTCCCGGATTTGGCAGCGCTGCCAGATATGTAGCTTCTACGGTAAGAGAAATTGTCATTGATGCCAATGTATACGAAACAAAATCTGTTACTATTGTTGAGATTATGGGACGTCATGCGGGCTGGCTCACTGCCGCAAGTGCTTTGGCAAGAAAAAGCGTTGGGGACAATCCTCTGCTGATTTATCTGCCGGAAACAGCTTTTGACGAAGAAGCTTTCCTTGAAAAAGTAAAAGGTTGTTTTGAAAAAAATCCAAATGTCATTGTCTGTGTTTCTGAAGGTATTCACGATAAAGACGGAACTTTCATCTGCGAATATGACAACTCCGTAGGTACGGATACTTTCGGTCACAAAATGCTGGCAGGCTGTGGAAAATATCTGGAAAATCTGGTTTGCAACCGTCTGGGCGTAAAGGCACGCTCCGTAGAATTAAACGTAAATCAGCGCTGTTCTGCCTCTATGATGTCAGCAACAGACCAAAAAGAAGCTGTTTTAGCAGGACAATTTGGTGTACGCGAAGCATTAAAGGGCGCTACGGGAAAAATGGTTTCCTATATCAGAACTTCTGATTTGCCTTATAGCATGACACTTGGTCTGGAAGATGTAAATCTGATTTGTAATCAGGAAAAAACCGTTCCTTTAGAATGGATTTCCAAAGACGGTTCTGATGTGACAGACGCTTTTCTGGCTTACGCCCTTCCTCTTATTCAGGGCACAGTAGAAATTCCGCTTGGCACAGATGGGCTTCCTGATTTCCTTTCCAGAAAATAATAATCGTTTAGGAGGGTTTTTATGTTTCGTATTTCCAATTTTACCGATAATGACGATGTAAGAGTTTTGGACTCTGCCGGCCCTTTCACCGTGATTGAATATATGCGGGATTTGAGCGTTTCTCCGTCTGATGCGGAAAAAGCTTATTTCTGCCATGCCATGAATGTACGCAAGCGACAGGTTGTATGTGATTTAAGTAAAGCAAACGTTACTTTACAGTCCGGTGCTATGCAGTGGACTGTGGGAAATGTCAACGCTACTACCGGATTAAAAGGTGTGGGAGATTTCTTTGGAAAAGCAGTTCGTGGAAAAATGACCGGAGAAGGTACGATTAAACCGGAATATACCGGTGATGGTGTTCTTGTATTAGAACCTACCTACAAGCATTTAATTTTGCTGGATGTGGCGGACTGGAACGGCTCTGTTGTTCTGGATGACGGCTTGTTTCTTGCCTGCGATGCAGATTTAAAGCATAAAGCTGTTATGCGTTCAAATATTTCCTCTGCTGTATTCGGCAATGAAGGCTTGTTTAATCTGGGATTAAGAGGAAACGGTGTGGTATGTCTGGAGACACCATGTCCAAAAGAAGAGTTAATTACCATTACTTTAGATAATGATGTATTAAAGGTTGACGGAAATATGGCTGTGGCATGGAGCGGAAGCCTTGACTTTACCGTAGAACGCTCGGGCAAAAGTCTGATTGGTTCTGCCGCTTCAGGCGAAGGACTGGTAAATGTATATCGTGGTACAGGAAAGGTACTTTTAGCCCCTGTTCAAAAAACTATCACTCCACCGTCTGAGCTGAGCATACTGGATGACGAAGACTGACTCTATTATTTTTAGGGCTGTCGCATTATTGCAACAGCCCTATCTTTTCTGCTAAATCATTCAAATAAACCCATCGCTCCATTTTTTCTTCCAGAAGCGCTTCTGCTTCTTCTTTTTCTACTGTAAGTTCATTTAATTTTCCTGAATTTGTTGCATTTTTCATAATTTCTTCATCCAGCTTTTCCAGTTTTTCTTCCAGCTTTGCAATATCATCATCAATGGTTTCAAATTCTTTCTGCTCTTTGAAAGTAAATTTCAATTTTGCCGTTCGATTTTGTTTCCATGTCTGTGCTGAATTTTTCTTTTCCTCTTTTTTCTCCGGCTGAACCGACTGTTTTACATTGTCGCTTCTTCGTTCTTTTGCTTCCAGATAATCGGTATATCCTCCTTCATACTGCTGAAGCTTTCCGTTTCCTGTAAATTCAAAAATCCGGTCTACCACATTGTCCAGAAAATAGCGGTCATGGGAAACAGTCACTACAATTCCGGCAAAAGAATTTAAATAATCCTCCAAAATAGTGAGGGTAGGAATATCTAAATTGTTTCCCGGTTCATCTAAAAGCAGCACATTGATTTCACTGGAAAGAACGCCCAAAAGATATAAACGTCTTTTCTCTCCTCCGGAAAGCTTTCCAATAGGCGCATACTGCATATCAGGGGTAAATAAAAAACGCTCCAGCATCTGAGATGCACTGATTTTTCCGTCTTTTGTATTGATATATTCTGCAATATCTTTCACATAATCAATCACTCTCTGACGGTCATCCATTTCCTGTTCTTCCTGAGCAAAATATCCGATTTTAATGGTTTCCCCCATTTCTACTGTTCCGCTGTCAGGCTCTACCAGTCCTGCCATCAGTTTCATTAACGTAGATTTCCCGCATCCATTTGGACCGATAATACCCAGTTTTTGGTTTTTCAATAAAATATAATTGAAATCTTCTACCAAAATCTGATTACCGTATTTCTTAGAAACGTGCTTTAATTCAATGGTCTTTTTCCCCATACGTGTTTCTACAGACTCTAATTCCACACTCTGGTCTCCCACAGGAGCTGCTGTATTTTTCAGGGCTTCTAATCTCTCCAGTCTGGCACGCTGTTTTGTTGTTCTTGCACGGCAGCCTCTTTTTGCCCATTCTAATTCCATACGCAGAACACTTTGACGTTTTCTCTCTGATGCAAGCTCCATTTCTTCTCTTTCTGCCTTTAATTCCAGAAATTTTGAATAATTTGCTTCATAACTGTACATTTTTCCGTGAGAAATTTCTAAAATACGATTCGTTACTTTATCCATAAAATAACGATCATGTGTAACCATCAAAACCGTTCCCCGAAAACTCTTTAAATATTCTTCCAGCCATGAAATCATGGCTTCGTCTAAGTGATTAGTTGGCTCGTCCAGTAAAAGAATGTCAAAATCCTGCGCTAAAATTTTTGCTAATGCTACTTTTCTTCTCTGCCCTCCTGAGAGCACTGCAATCTGTTTTTCATATTCTGTAATTCCAAGCTGTGTCAGATTACTCTGCACTTTCCACTCTGCCTCACAATCCTGTATATAAGAAAGAATTGTGGCATTTTCCGGAAACTGCGGATTTTGCGGCAAATAGGCAAGTCTTACATTGTTCTGCATAATAATCTGTCCTGTCTCGGGAACTTCCTCTCCCGCCAGCATTTTCAAAAGAGTAGACTTTCCTGTACCGTTAATTCCGATAATGCCTACCTTATCTCCCTCCTGAACTCCAAAGCTGGCATCCTCAAAAATGACCTTTTCTCCATAAATTTTACTGATATGCTCTATATTTAATATGTTCATTGGAACACTCCTTTTTCCTGCTTTATTTCTTAATCACTATAACAAAGAAATCCTTTTGGGACAATGCCTTTTTATTTTTCTTAAAAAGATTGTCATTCTCTGTATAGAATGATATGGTAATAAAGTATGAAAACAAAAGAATTTTGGAGGAAAGTCATGTTAAAATCTATTATCTTTTTATTAGTGGGATTTTTGCTGCTGGTAAAAGGCGCAGACTGGTTTGTGGAAGGCGCTTCTTCCATTGCAAGACGTCTGCGTATCCCGTCTTTAATTATTGGACTTACCATTGTAGCCTTTGGAACCAGTGCACCGGAGCTTGCGGTAAGTATTACTGCTGCCGTAAAAGGAAGTAATGACATTGCCATTGGAAATGTAGTGGGTTCTAATATTTTTAATCTTTTGGTGGTTATCGGCATGAGCGCTTTGATTTGCCCTCTGTCTGTGAAACCCAGCATGATTAAAAAGGATTATCCTTTATCCATTGCCGCCGCATTGCTTTTAAATATTTTGATTATGGACCAGTTTTTTACAGGAAATTCCGGTATGGTCTTAGGACGCCTTGACGGGATTTTATTGCTGGTGGGATTTGGCATTTTCATGTATTTGGCTGTCAAAGATGCTTTAAAAAGCAGAGCAGAAAATCTGTGTATGCAGGAAGCTGAAGCTGTTATCGGATATTCTATGGGAAAAAGTATTTTACTTTCTCTTGTTGGACTTGCAGGTATTATTATCGGTGGGGATATGACTGTAAACGGGGCAAAGGAAATTGCCAGAGCCTTTGGTCTTAGCGAAGCCCTGATTGGTCTTACCATTGTTGCAGTAGGAACTTCTCTGCCGGAGCTGGTTACTTCTATTGTAGCTGCCAGAAAAGGAGAAAGTGACATTGCTCTTGGAAATGTAGTAGGTTCTAATATTTTTAATGTATTTCTGATTTTGGGATTATCCAGCACGATTTTGCCTATGAATGTCACAAAGACTTATCTGTATGATGTGGGATTATTGACTATTGTTTCTATACTGGTCTATATTCCAATTCTTCTCAGAAAGAAAATCGGACGAGTTATGGGCGCTGTGATGACTTGCTCTTACATTGCTTATACGGCGTATCTGATTATGAGATAAAAAGAAGCTTTTTGCTTCAAACGTATATCAAAAATATCTATACATTTTACGCTCAGTCTGTGCTCACTTTGAGCTCACAATCTCAAAGCGTGCTCGACAAATTCGCTAAAAATGTATAGATATTTTAAATGATGTTTGAAGCAGAAGTTCTCTTAAAAAAATTCTAAAAATTTTCTATTTTTATTTGCTATTTTTCCTTTTTTTCACATATCTTTCTATCCAATTACTTACATAAACGAGTAACAATATACCTGCTAAAACCAAAGCATAGGTCGTGTTTTCTCCGTCAAATCCCCATACAACGAGAAACAAAACAGAAGTAATGTTCATAAGCTCTCTTGTCCACTGTACGCCTCCCACTGTCCATTTCGTTGTTATTTTCTTTGGAAGAAACACTACGATTAAATCCATTAGGATAAATATTCCCAATATCGCCGTTCTGAACTTAGGGCTGACACAGTCTGTTAAGATTAAAATCCCCATAATAATCCAAAAAATGCTGTCAGTCAGTTCCATCCAGTTTTGTCCGTTGAGTTTTTTCATACAGTAGCCCCCTTTAAATTCCTTCAAAATTTCATTCCAAAGACTGTTACAAAATTTTATGTAACATTAATAAATATTTTGTAACAGTCTTTATATCTAACTAATTATCACTCAATATAGCAATTCTGATTTTCCAATAATACTTTCCAAAATTTTATTGATATATACAAGTCCATATTTTTATTAGTTCATCGTGAACCTGACATACTTGATTGACAAATACGAGACGATGCACTACAGCTAGAACTTGTATAAAGTCCCTCTGTTAGCCGATATCCCACCTTAGGACTATAATCAACATAGTTTAATTGTAGTGTACTCTTATAATAAAGATTTGACAATTCTTTCCCTACCTTTTTAAGTGCATCTGCGATTTGATCTATTCTGAAATTATGTGATTTTGCAGCAACTGCTGTTGCGATTGCATAAATTGACATTCCTGCCACATTCATACTCCATTTTTCAACAGAAGGAGCTCCCCAATTATCTCGTTGAGATGCTCCAATTGTTGTACTCATGTCATAAAAAACATCTCTACCATTTACCAATATTTCACCTGTTTTTTTATTTTTTTCTACAATTGTAGTTGTTCCGTCATTTTCTGGAACAAAATAACGAATAAAATCATTCATATTCTCAATTTTTATAGTAGTTTCATCAGAAAGCACTATTTCATCTGGTATATCTCCTTCTTCTGTAATAGTAGTATCCTCTGCCATAACTGGTAAGGCTGAACTTGATAAAACAAGAGAAAAGACCACTAACATAGATAATAAAAATTTCGTTATTTTTTCATAATAAAACCTCCCTATTTTTTAACCATATTAACTCATGAGTGTCTATTCTTTCTGCATTGGACTCCCTCCTTTCACATTTACACACAATGCCTTTTCATTATATACAATACCTACATCACTTAATTATTTTTATAAACAACTTCTAAAAAATATTAAAAACTTTTGTTATCTCTTTCTTAATTATATATTAACATTTATGTTGTTCTATGTCAATCATGTTTTTTTATTTTTTATTGTTTTTAATTATTACTTATGTTATTATATGTAATGTAAAATTGATAATGAAAGGAGTCTTACTTTGCAAAAAATTAAATTAACGCAGATGGAGAAGAAAGTCATGTATATTCTTTGGCAAAATCCTGAACCACTTCTTATTTCAGATATTGTTAGTTTTGATACAAGTCTCCCTCTTACAAGTGTACAGCGTCTTATGCGAAATTTACTAGAAAAAGATTATGTAGAAGTTGTTGATATCGTCCAAAGCGGAAAAGTGTTTGGCAGACGATATCGTGCAAAAAAAATGCCAGACGATATTATATACAATGAAGTAGAAAATTTTCTTCCTGTTGTAAAGAATAAAATTCATTTTTCCAAAAGACTAATCGCTTCTTTGCTGAATAACGAGGAAAATGAAAAAGAAACTTTAGATGAACTGGAAGATTTTATAAAAATGCAAAAAAGGAGTTTAGAACAACACAAAGATGGTTAATATTTCCTATACTACAATTATAACTGCCATTTTTTTCTTTTGCTTATTTTGTATTTGCATTTTAGGATATATAAGGAAAAAAGGCGATTTGTTTCACAAAAAAGAAGTTGTGTTTTTACTTATTATGTTCAGTATTATCGGTTTCCGTCTTATTTTCCCCATTGAATTGCCGATTACAAAGTCTGTATATATTTCAAGTTTCTATACTGATTTCTGTGATATATTAAAGAAACCCATACTACAAAACATACCGTTTTTTGAGCTTTTATTTCTAATAAGCATTACGATTTCTCTTTTAATAGCACTGGTAAAATTTAGCCAATATAGAAAATGTTATCTTTTTTTCAAGCAGGCAACTGTTGTAAAAACTATATCAGTTTCAACTTGCTTTAAAAGAGAGAAGCAAATACCAATCGTAAAATCATTCTTTACCGAAGAACCTTTTATTCTTGGTATTTTAAAGCCAAGAATTGTAATTCCGTATACGGAATTTTCCAATGAAAATTATATTATACAGCATGAGATACAACATTATCTAAATCATGACTTATTTTTCAAACTATGTATTGAAATTTTAGTAATTCTTTTTTGGTGGAACCCACTTTTATATCTTCTTAGACACCATGCAGGAAACTTACTTGAATTAAAAAATGACTTCTCTGTTACCGGACATCTTTCAAAAAAAGAAAAAATCGATTATGCAGAAACTCTGATTTTTGCGGCAAAAGAAAAGAATAAAAAGAAACATTTTGGATTGGGTATTAGTAGTACCTCCGGTTTCTTAAAAATCAGAATTCATTCCCTCTTTGCTCATTCACCTTTTCGAGTTTCTCCATTCCTGCTACTTACTTTTTTATTAACCATTTTTTCTTATTTTATTGTTATTGAGCCTTATTCCAGACCTGATTTAGGACCAACTCAATTTTTATTAGAAGATGTCTCCTATCTCGAAAAAAATGAGAATGGAACTTATACTATCTATGTGAATGAAGAACCTATTGGAACACTTTCTAACATACCAGATGATTGGGAGCATGTAAAAATTATAGAAAAGAGGTAACCTACATGAAAAAAATAATTCTTTTATTAACCATTGTTTTACTACTATCAATATCTTCGGTTTCTGTATCTGCCCAATCGCCTACTACATATCAAAAAGTAAAAAATTTCACTTTTAATGATTTACGTAAAGATTGTATTGATTGGGTATATAACACAATAGATGGAAAGTTATACAAAAGACTATACAATTTTTCACAAAAGATTTGGCTTAGTGATTGGATTTTATGCTAACATACTATTTTTATTGAGGAAAAGTCCTTATATTTTCATTTTTAAATATAAGGACTTTTCCTCAATAATAACGCGAATTTTTAGTTATATTTCGTCCAAAAACTCCCTTATCTTTTCTTCCTCCCCTACAAGAGAGCCCTGTATCATCGGAGGCTTCCCTCCTCCTTTTCCCTGAAAAGCTTCATTTAATTTCTTACCGATTTCTCGGATATCTCCGCTGCTTCCCAGCACATAGCGAAATCCCTGTTTTTCATCTCCTACAAAAACGCCGCACACACCTTTTGTAAGCTCCATTCCTGCATTAACAAAGTTTCGCATCGCCACAGTATCTAATTCTTTTTCAAAAAGCATCAGATTTGCATTTGGATTTTCTTTTAAAGCTTCTTTTTCAGACTCTAAATATCCCATAACCAGTTTTTCCTGCATTTTTGCTGCTTTTTCTTTTAGCTGTTGGATTTCCTCTGTTAAACGCTTTACAGCCTCAGTCACTTCCTGCTGTTTTGCAGAAAGCATATTGGAAATTTGTACCACACTGGCTTGTTTTTGATTATAATCCTCCAATGCACGCATACCGCAGGCAATCCACAGACGCATACCGCCTTTATAGCGAATGGCATTGGTAATTTTAATCAGCCCTACATTTCCTGTTGTTCTCACATGTGGCGCACAGCAGGCACAAATATCGCAATTCGGGATTTCCACAATTCGAACCTTTCCCTGTAATTCTTTTTTGCTTCGATAAGGGATTTTTTCCAGTTTCTCTGCTTCGGGAAAATACGCTCTGATTTCTCTGTTATCTGCTGCCACTTGATTTGCTTCATACTCAATACTTCGTAATTCTTCCGGTGTAAGCGGACCATTATAATCCATGGTCACTTCTTCTTTTCCCAGATGAAACCCTACATTTTCATAACCAAACCTTCTATGTACAATACCGGAAACGATATGCTCTCCCGTATGCTGCTGCATTTTAGAAAATCGCTCCTGAAAATCCAACTTTCCTATCACTTCCTGTCCCGGCAAAATTTCCTCATCTATATAATGAACAATCTCACCGTTTACTTCCTGCACATCTGACACTTTTATCTCACTGTCTTCTGTGCTAAGTACGCCTGTATCTGCTCCTTGTCCTCCTCCTTCGGGAAAAAAGGCAGTTCTGTCAAGAACCGCCTCAAACTTATTTCCCTTTAGAGTACAGGACAAAACCACAGCTTTAAATTCTTTTATATAACTGTCTTCATAATATAATTGCTTTGTCATTGTTCCTCTCCATATACTCGGATAACGGAAGAAATCTTCTGCACCACTTCCATTTTCTCCAAAACCAAAAGCGCATCGTGGAAGTTTCCTTCTTTTACTCTTGATGTTACAATCACCAATTCTGCCCATTCTTCATGTTTATGTTTTTGAATCATTTGAGCAATACTTACTTCATATTTGCCCAGCACACTGGCAATTGCTGCCAATACTCCCGGATTATCGCTTGCATGAATACGCATAAAGAAGCGACTCTCAATATCTTCCTGATTTTTAATAGGAAGCGTTTTATAACAGGTACAGCGAATTCTTCCCGTACAGGAAAACAAAATATCACGTACAATATCAAATACGTCACCTACGATTGCACTTGCCGTAGGCAATTCTCCTGCTCCTCTGCCATAAAACATTGCATCATCCACAGCATCTCCATGAACAAAAACTGCATTAAATGAGTCGTTTACAGACGCCAGAGGATGCTTTTCAGAAACCAGCATCGGCTGCACAGATACTTCAATTCCCGTATCTGTATTTCTGGCAACACCAAGAAGCTTAATCACACATCCCAAATCCCTTGCATAACGAATATCCTTGGAGGAGATACGGGTAATGCCTTCTGTTGCCACATTTTCAAAAGTCACTCTGGAATTAAAAGCAATAGATGCCATAATCGCCATTTTTCTTCCTGCATCATAGCCTTGGATGTCCGCCGTAGGGTCTGCCTCTGCGTAACCCAGCTTTGTTGCAAGTGCAAGTGCATCTGCAAATTCCATATTTTCCTGTGTCATTTTTGTCAGAATAAAATTCGTAGTTCCGTTTACAATTCCTACGATTTCTGACAGATGATTTCCTGTAAGACACTGTTTTAAAGGGCGAATAATGGGAATTCCTCCTGCTACTGCTGCCTCAAACAAAAAGTCGCACTGATTGGCAGCCGCACAATCTAAAAGCTCTCCTCCGTGAGATGCAACCAAATCCTTATTGGCTGTAACCACATTTTTTCCTGCTTTTAGGGCTTCCATAATGTATGTTTTGGCAGGCTCAATTCCTCCCATTACTTCAATCACAATATCGATACTTTCATCTTCTAAAATTTCTTTCCAGTTATTTGTCAGAATTTCCGGCTCTGCGATTTTTGCCGCAGCCTTTTTTAAATTCCGAACCAGAATTTTCTTCAATTTTACAGTAGCGCCGATTTTCTTCTCCATCTCGGCTTCCTGATTTTTCAGCACCTTATATACCCCGGTTCCCACAGTCCCAAGACCTAAAAGCGCTGCGTTAATTACTTTTTTGTTCATGCTTTTCTTCCTTTTCAACCTCTACCCTTTCAATGAACCCTTTTTTCAGTTTACTGTTTCGTTTAAATGCCTTGCTCCAGCCTCCGATTTTATTATATACCCAGAAGGAATGTGAAAGAACTGTTTTTGCCTTTCCTATTTTTTCCTTTGTTGTCTTTGTATAAATACTGCCGCCGCTGCTGAATTTTGTTCCTTTTATAACGTGAGCAATCAAATCCGACTCACAGGTAATGTCATCCGGCACTTCTGTGTATGCCAAACCTACACAGTCTGCCTTATGGGCATCGCTTCCCCCTGTTCCCGGCAAATCATATTTTTCTGCAATTTTTACGGCTCTGTCGTTTACCTCCTGCGGCTCGCAGGCATTAAAGGTTTCCATAAAATCAAATTCCTTTAAAATATCAGGATTTCGCTCATAAGCTTTTGCATTCATAAAGCTCATAAACTTTTCTCCGCACGGATGTGCCGGTCCTAAAATCCCGCCGTAATTATGAACAATAGGAATGAGCATCTGTACCGGAATTCCACGAAGCTCCAACAAACGAAGCTTAATGTTTTCCGGCATAATTACAATAATATGTCCTGCATCCAGTGTGTCATATTCAATCCCTTTTAAGACTACAAAATCCTCATGCTTTTTCCCTTTGATATTCTTTTTCCAATAGCGGTATCCCCCGTAAGAATCATGGTCTGTTACCAACATTCCTCCAAAGCCCTGCGCCTTTAACATAGAAATGTATTCTTCAATCGGGACTTTTCCGTCAATAGAACCCTCTTTTGTATGGCAATGCATGTCAATCTTCATGACAACATCTCCTTCCCCACATTTGATATTTTGAATTTACATACCAAATCTTTGCTTTAATGCACTCATCTTCTCTTTTGGAAGAATTAAATTAAAACTGTTCGGATTGATGACAATACCTTTTGCAATCGGTATCAGCACCTTTTCCATGTTTTCAAAAGTTACCAGCAGAGCCTGAAATTTTCCTTCTTTATTAAATCTGCGGAACTCCTCAGCATCTGTAAATACAGGCTGAAAAACATCTCCGTTTTGATTTTTTACATAAGGAACTTGTACATTTTTTTCTTCTTCGCCCTTTTTCTCTACTGCCAAAAGGAACTTGCTTTTTACCACATTTGCCGCAACCTCTTCCTCCAGCTCAGGAAGTGACTTCTTTTCTGCCATTTCTACATCTCTGCGGAATTCCTGCATAAAGTAAATGGCAGATAATTGAAGCTGGGGATTGAGCAATGGTCTCTTTTCCTCCGGAAGTACAGAGAAATCCGGTTTTTTTACAATTTCTTCTAATTCAATCTCTGTTTTTTTATCTTTTTCATGATATACAACGCTATTTACTCCCAGTGTGTAAAGTGTTGTATAAAAATTAAGAAAACTCTTATTTTCTACTTTTATTCCGGCAACTGCATTTTTTTCTGCTGCAATAGGCTGTGCTGCTTTTTCCAAATCTTCTTTATCTTCGAAAATCCACACCTGATCGTTAAAGCTTTCTGCGTCGCAAATCACGAAGGGCTGTCTGGTAGCTCTTGAAAAGAGCGCAAATACTTCCTCTTGTGTCTGTATTTTCTGAATGAGTTCTTTTTTTACGTTATCCATGTCCTTCTTCTCCTGTTGTAATCTTTTCTATGTATAGTATACACCTTTTTCTTGTTTTTGTCCCTGTTTATTTCCTGTCAAAAAACAATAAACTGAAAAATGCCACTTTTCCGTCGCAATAATAAGGAAATCCACAGTATTCTGCCAGCTTATTCACCTGAATACAAAAAGCAGACAGGCAGGAAGCCTTTTTCTCCGGAAATGCACACTCTTTTCCTTCTCTGATTGCACACGGCGTACATAACTGGCACGGACCTGCCATTGCCGGCAAGTATTCCTGAATTTCTTCCTCCAGCTCTGAAATTAAAGTTCTGGTAAGCTGATTATGATGTTTTTTAATTAAACGTGTCTCACTGTCATCATTGATATCATGAACCATGGTAATGGTCTGAAGCACCAACGCTTTTTTAAACTTATCTGCTTTTTCTTTTAATTCCTCAAAAGTTCCGCAGGCAGGCGGACAGGAATAATTCTTCTCATAATTCCCACAGTAATTCATTTCACAAAATCTGCGAAAGCTTCCGTCGTATTGAATTTCCTGTGCATTAATAATTTTATAATTTGTAAATCCCAGATTTTCTGCTGCTTTTAAAATTTTCTCTTCCTGCATATTCTTTACCACCTTTTCTCTATTCTGCTGTCTTTACAGGTGTAACGGAAAATCCATATTCCATTTCTTTGTCTTCCCAAATTGCTTTTATCTTATAAATATATCCCGGCTGCATAGTAATTACCCAATTTCCTTCTTCATTCTTTTCGGAAGATACGCTTTCTCCTTCAGGAACAGGTGATGTGTCAGATGCTTCCATTTTTTTCTCTGCTTCCCATCGTACTGTCTCAATGCTTTCAGGCTGCATGCTGAATAAAAGCTCTGCCTGCGTATCCCCGTCTACGGAAAATTCTACAAGCTCCGGAAGTTTTAAAACCGGAATATCTGTCACTGTATCTGCCGCCGCTGTCACCAGCGCATCCGGCTGTTTATAAGAAATATCCAAATACGGAGGTTCATTCTCATCCGGTACGACAATAAATTCTTCCAGATAATGTCCGTATTTTTCGATATATTCTCTATTTTCTTTTTCTTGTCTCTGTATTTTTGTAATTCCCGGATACTGTGCAGGATAGGACTGTGCAATAGCTCCGTTTCCCCAGATTTTCACCACATCTCCGGAATGTAAGTCTTCTTCTGTAATTTTCTTCTCTTTTTCATCATATAATTCCTGTGGAATTGTACCGAAAAATACCATTTCTGTATCTGTCTGTACAAAAATGCTGTTTCCCTGTTCATCTTTTAAATAAACCGCTTCCATATAGGGTTCTTCTGTTTTCTTCTCTTTTTTCTTAAAATTATTTTGTCCTAAAACCACTGCTCCGATGATTAAAATCACCAGAATAATTCCTACAATCCCTATAACTTTTTTGTTTTTCACCTTACTTTCTCCTTTACTGCTTTTTTATTTTCAGAATACCATAATTTGTGTCTGAAAACAACTGAATACACTATATTGATAAAAAAAGAAGGACATTACATTAAGTATCACTTACTGTAACACCCCTCTTTTGCTTTACCTATTTACAAACTTCATCGTAAAGATTTCTTCCTTTTGAGTCAATCACTACAATTACAGGGAAATTCTCTACTTCCAGCTTTCTGATTGCCTCTGTTCCCAAATCATCGTAAGCAATCACTTCTGCTTTTTTAATACATTTTGACAGCAATGCGCCTGCTCCGCCTACTGCCGCAAAGAAAACTGCTCCGTTTCTTACAATGGCTTCTGTAACCTCCGGTTTTCTTCTGCCTTTTCCAATCATGCCTGTAAGACCTAAGTCTAAAAGTCTCGGTGCATATTTATCCATACGGCTGGCTGTTGTAGGTCCTGCCGAACCGATTGCTCTGCCTTCTCTTGCAGGAGTCGGTCCCATGTAGTAAATAATATTGTTGTTTAAATCAATGGGAAGCTCCTCACCTCTGTCTAAAGCCTCAGACATTCTAAGATGTGCCGCATCTCTTGCTGTGTAAATTGTACCTGTAATATAAACATAATCCCCTGCCTCTAAAGCTTTTACTTCTTCTTTATTAAGGGGCGCCTGCATATATCTGTCCATCTTCATTCCTCCCAAATTTCTGCTGTATTATATGGTTCTGGCAACATGGCGGTTTACATGGCAGCAAATATTCACTGCCACAGGAAGTCCTGCAATATGCGTTGCATAAGTATTGATATTCACTGCCAACGCCGTGGTATCTCCGCCAAGACCTGCCGGTCCTAAGCCAATCTGATTGATTTTTTCCAATAATTCTTCTTCCAGCTCTTTAATATGGGAAAGCTCTGAATGTGTACCGATTTCTCTTGTCAAAGCTTTTTTTGCTAAAATAGCAGCTTTTTCAAAAGTTCCTCCAATTCCTACACCCACAACAACAGGCGGACAGGCATTTGGTCCTGCTTCTTTTACAGTATTGATAATTGCTTCTTTTACGCCTTCAATGCCGTCTGCCGGCTTCAGCATATAAATTTTGCTCATATTTTCGCTTCCGAAGCCTTTTGGCGCTACCATAATTTCTACTTTATCTCCCGGTACGATTTCATAATGAATAATAGCAGGTGTATTGTCTTTTGTATTTACACGCAATAAAGGATCTCCTACCACAGATTTTCTCAAATAACCTTCTGCATATCCCTGTCTTACGCCTTCATTCACGGCGTCTTCTACACTTCCACCTTCAAAGTGTACGTCCTGTCCCACTTTTAAAAATACCACTGCCATTCCTGTATCCTGACAGATTGGTATCATATCTTCTCCGGCAATATCCAGATTTTCCAAAAGCTGTGCCAAAATCTGTTTTGCCAAAGGCTTTGTCTCTTTTTCGTGGGCATTTTTCATGGCTTTATCCATATCCGGCGCCAGATAGTGATTTGCCTGAATACACATCTCTTTAATATTCTCTGTTAAAAGTTTTACGTCTACACTGCGAACCATGCCAGCTTCCTCCAATTTCTGCTTTACTTTAACTGATTACTTTTACTGATATCAATGCGGTTAAAATCTTTGATATCATCTGACTGATGTTTCCCCAGCAACCCAATCAACATATAATAACCGTTTCTGGGATCTTGAGGATAGTCCTTTACCAAAGTAAATTCCTTAATCTTTCCGGTACTGGAAATGTGCATTCTCGGTCCCAGACATTCTAAGATATAGTCTCCAATCTGCACATGATTTTCATCATAATACGATACCGGTAAATCCTGCTCTACCGCTTCTTTTACTTTTCTTTCCAGCTCATAAATATCTACCTGTGGTTTTTCTTCAAACTCCAATACAAAGCCATGGCGAACATCGGAACGAGGTCCGTCCTGCGCATAGCCCTCTCCCATAAAATGCACACATAAATCTTCCAGCGTATGAGCTGCTTTTCGGTAAGTTACAGACTTATGTACAATTTTGGCAATGTTTTCCGGAAGCGGTCCAAACATATTGGGTCTAGTAATAATAATTTCTTCCCCAATTCCCACCAGTAAATCGGCATTACGTTTCAAAAACGGGAAAATCAGTTCAAAATGCTCTACAATCACCATTTTCCCATTCTTTGCAGCCTCTAAAATCGCTTCCGCAAGCACGTGCATCTGTGTAAATGCAGACTCAAAGCGAATATCCAGATGATACGTATGCGGAGAAAAGGGGTCTTCCAAATTTTCGTGCAATAAAGGCAATGGACGAATATTCACGCCTTCATCATCATTGGTAAGGTCCACCCCTGGAAACATACCCTTAATCAAAAGACTTTTTCCTGCGCCTGCATCTCCGATAATCCCGATAATGTGGTCAAAAGGACTTAAATACATCTGACTTAACTGCATCCCCAAATCAGCCATACGGCGGTTTCCTCTGGGAGCAAAATAATAACTGTACAGGTTTCCGTCCTGCATTTGTTTCGAATATGCCATATTTTTTATTCCTTTTTATTTACCAGAATAGCCAGTCACATTTCAGTCTCCCAAAATGTGCTGGCATATTCCTTCATCCTTATTTCTCAGTTTCCTGTCTTACTTTCTTGCTTTACGAAGGGCAAGAATTCTTTCCATTTCATTGTAAACAATCATGTAGCCTTCGTCAACACCCATACCCGGTTTCGCCAAAATCTGATCCGGTTTTGTAGCCATAGCGCAGTTTACACATACCTGAGCAGAACGGTCTGTTTCATTACATGTACCGCCCTGATAAGCGCCGAAGCCCTTTTCTTTACAGTATAATACAGCTTCTACAATATTGTTAATTCCGCCAAGGTCAGGTGTTTTAATCTGAGCCATGTGTCCTGCTTTATTGTCTGCAAAATATTTTACGTCTTCTAAAGTATTACACCATTCGTCAGCAACCAGCTCTACGTTAATACCACGTCTGTCCACTTCTTCACGAAGTCCCTTTAAGCAAAGCATCTGTTTTTCTCTTTCCTCTGCATCCATAGGTCCTTCAATTCTCAAATGGAACGGTTTTGCCGCTTCTTCCAGCTCTGCCAGATAATCTGCCATTGCCGGATAATTGTCCACACCGAAAATTGCGCCGATGGTTCCGTATACATCAATATGGAAAACAGGCATATAATTTTCATCATTGCGGAGCTTCTGTACACGCTGGCTTAACCAATGTACATATTCTTTTAAAAGCTCTCCCTTTTCACCCAGTTTTAATTTTACATTGTTAATCAACGCATGAGGCATAACCGCAGCCCCTTTTAAAATCATTTTATCTGCGTTGTCATAACGATTGTCACCGGACTGTGTGAAAATAGGAATAGGTTCTTCGGAAACTGTTGTTCCGTATTCATCTGCAACAACTTCGCACATCAGTCTCTTGCTGGATTTTGCAACTGCGTCCAAAATTGCCTGACTGACGCCATAGCGAATTGCTGTGTGTAATCTCTTTCCGTCTACCTGAATGTTTTCAAGCATTTCACATAAACCTTTAAAGCTGTCCGCTTCTTTTCCAACTAACTCCGGTTTGATATATTTTTCAATAATCGGAATAAAATCTTCTGCTAAGAACAATGGATCACGTCCGCCTGCACCGGAATACTGAACAGCAGCACAATCACCCCACGCAATCTGTCCGTCCTCTAAAATCAACATAACGGAAATTGCTTCTCCTGCCTGTCTTACAGATTTAAATCCAGGTGTAACAGTTTCTCCAAAATAAGCTGCTCCATCAGATACAGCTCCTTTTTTAATTGCTCTTTGATCATCAAAGAAAAATCCTGTTCTTGCTTTAGAACAAACAACATCTACTATTTTCATGATACACTTCTCCTTAAATGTTTATAATAATTAAATTATCTTCTGTTGTTTTTATTTAGGCTTTCCAACAAGTCTTCCTTTACTGATAGCATATACGTCATCAATAACCATCTGGAATGAAGCTTTTCTCTTCTCCAGTTTTGCACGATGTTCAATCTTACCTCTGTTAAAATCAACCAGCTCCTGTGGTAATGGCACATTTGCTACATTTAAGTAACGAACTGCACCTTCATTATCACGTGCCGGAAGCATTTTACCAAAGTTATAACGGCTAGGTGCAAATGGAATGTCAATTACACCGGCTTTTACTGCACGAATAACACCAAGGGCTAAATCTCCCATACCAAGTTCGAAACATTTATCTACAATAGCACAGGTTTCTCCCTTAATAATTGCCTTTTCCAGTTCAAGAGCTGAACTCTTTAATTCCTGATCTGCCAACAGAGAAATTGCCTGTTTTGTACAGCGAAGTCCCTGTGCATTAGCTTCCATTGTAGGAACACCCATTGCTTCGTGAGGAGTTTTAACAATAACTTTTGTAGCTTTTGCAAGAGCAGCCACAGCACTTCCCCATGAAATAACGGCAAAGGCTTTCGCTTCATCCTGTGGAAATCCGCCCATCCACTGATGAAGAACAGAAGTAACCGTTACGTCTTCATATCCGTATTTATCCAGATATTCTTCTGTTAATTCTTCCAGTACTCTAAGTGCAGCTACGTCCTGTACTAAGTTACCACACTGGCCATAACCAACAGTTACGTTTTTAACTCCCTGTTCTGCTGCTAACAATGCTTCAATAATTGCAACTGCATTGGACATAGAAGGCGGAACCAAAGTACCTGTTAATGGACCATAAGGTTCACGGTTAATGGAAACTCCTGCTTCTTCATAAATACCAGTCAGACGGTCTACATACTGCCAGTCATAAATGGTTCTTTCAAGAGGAACATCTTTTGCGTAAGGGATATTATAAGAAATACCACCGCCTTCATAACTGGTAAATCCACCTGCATAGCAGATTTCTGTCAATAATCTGGCATCAGGAGTACCATGACGTACCTGTACAGGAGTATCCAGATTTTCAATAATCTGACGGCATCCGTATACGCCGTGGTTTACAGCCGGAAAACCATTTAACATGGATTTCTGTGTATGAATAGACTCTTTAATACCTACTTCCGCTTCCTCATAACGGTTCTGACGTGTATAGGAGTCAATGGTTGTAGGAAGCAGATCTGCTTCACCTTTGTCCTGTAAATACTGTAAAAGTTTAATATGCTCATCAATTAACGCTACACCAGCTCTTGGCTGAATTAAAGTTTTTCTTTCTTTTTTTGCCTGTGCAAGTTTTCTGGAAAAACTCTTTGTTTCAGGCATATTTTTATGATATTCAATTGCTTCATCAAAATCAACATCCTTACCTGTTGACCACTGTCCTAAAATCTCATTTCGAATACCATAGAACTCATCATCCGATAACTTTTTATTCCTTATGTCCATAATAAGCAATCTCCTTCTTCATAATTTCCAGAGCAGCTGCCGGGTAATGCTGTGAAAGCAGTCCCATTGCTGCCAGGATATATTTTCGATCCACCAGGATTTCCGCATTCTCCGGGCGCAAAGAGCCAGGAGTGCTCTCATCATACAGTGCAAACTTTGCAATTTCTTCTGTATGCTTTGCATGTATTAAAGCTCCGCCGGTAACAACTACGTATTTTACTCTGCGCAAATCTTTGCCGCTTTGTAAATACGTTAAACCGCATGGTGTATAAACCTGTTCCAGAGAACCTGCATGACGAGATACAGCCGTTTCCACTGCTGCACATGCCAATGCATAATCCATCTTCTCCATTTCCTCATTGTCAGGAATATAATCTGTATGATTACTCAAATAATCTACCAATTCATTCACTTTTTGACGGTTAATACCGGCTATTTTAGAAAGTCGTCTGTCACCTACTGCTTCCAGAATACCGTGAACGCTATAACGCATACCGATATCGCCCTCTACGCTTCTTTTTGCATAAGGCTCCTGAATACCTTTCATAACCGTTCCCATATTAGCCGGACTTCCTTCTGCTATGGAATAGATGTCAGTAGTCGCTCCTCCCAAATCTACACCTACCAACTCTCCAATACCCGGAATTTCTTCCCAGCCGTCAGATAAAAGCTCCATGGCTGTAAGCATTGCCGATGGTGTCGGCATAATAATTCCGGATACTAAATCGGACGCTTCCGAAAGTCCTTTTCCATGCACAATTCTCTTTAAAAAAATTTCTCGAATTTGTTTCTGTGTAGGCTCTACATTCAGCTCACCGAGCTTTGGCATTACATTTTCACAAAGAAATGTGGTTCTCTCTCCCAGAATTTCCTGACACTCTTCCGCTGCACAGCGATTTCCCGCAATGACAATGGGGCAGTCATAGCTAAGCGTGGACAACATCTGTGCATTATACAAAATACACTCTGAATTTCCTCCGTCTGTTCCTCCTGTGAGCAAAATAATGTCCGGATGATATTCTTCGATTTCCCGCATATCTCCCTTTGTCAGATTAAAAGAATATGTTTTCCATACCTTTGCACCTGCACCAAGAGAAGCCTCTCTGGACGCCTGAGCCGTAAGCTCCGGCACCAGACCGATGGAAATCATTTTCAATCCTCCGGCTGCGCTGGAGCAGGCATATCTTTCTTCATATTCGATAGGACCTGTTATCTTTTCCAGATTGGAAACCGCATCCCGAAGCCCGTTGTTAATATCTGTTTCCACGGTTGTATATGCTGCTGCTGTTCCAAGAACCTCGCAATTTTCTACATCTACTGCTGTCACCTTTGTGTTGGTGCTTCCGAAGTCCACCAATAAAATTGGTTTCATTTCAATCACCGCCTCGTCTTTTATTCTGCTGTTTTTGGAGCTTCCATGCCAAAATCTTCGTATAAAGCTGCAATGGTTGTTTCCGGCGCTGTACCGGGACCGAATACTCTGTCAAATCCCATAGCTTTAAAACGTTTTTCCACTTCGTCAAAAGGCTGCTTACCAACTACAATATTTCCGCCTACATAAAGTAAAATCCCCTTTAAACCAGCCTCATCACATTTTTCTCTTAAACCTCTGCAATCCAGTTCGCCGTGTCCGTACAGAGAAGATACCATAATTCCGTCAGCGCCTGTTTCGATAGCTGCTGAAATATATTCCTCCTGTGAAACCATAACTCCCAGATTTGTCACCTCAAAGCCGGCGTCCTCAAATGCGTGCTGAAGAATACTAATTCCAACCGCATGCACATCTGCGCCGATTACCCCAATGACCAATTTCTTTTTGTCCATTGTAAAACCGCTCCCTTCCGATTTCTTGATTAAATGGCTTTTATTTTATACTTTTACAGTACGTTCTTAATTGTATCAAGCAAAGTTCCATCACGATAAAGCACTTTTGCTACTACTTTATCCCCTGTTTTAATCTTGTTCGGAACACCTGCAATGTCCTCTGCTATCTGTTTTAATTCTTCAATGTCTTTTACCGGAAGTCCGGCTTTTAACAATTTCTCTTTCAATTCCTTCTGTTTTGGATTTACTGCAATTCCTCTTTGCGTTACAACCACATCCACCGTTTCCCCCGGTGTGGATTTACAAAGCACTTTATCTACAATAAGAGGAAGTCTTGCACGGATTAACGGCGCTACGATAATCGCCAGTTTAGAACCTGCTGCTGTATCGCAGTGACCGCCTGAGCCGCCCATAATAAATCCGTTTGAGTCTGTATGTACATTGACATTAAAGTTTACGTCTACCTGTGTTGCACCTAAAATAACTACATCAAGACTGTCTACCGCAGCGCTTTTGGCTGCCGGTGATGCGTATCGCATAGCAGAAATCTCCTGATGCTTTGGATTTTCCCGAATGGACTCAATGGCTTTCAAATCAAAGCACTGTACATCCAAAATGGTGTCAAAGTATCCTTTGTTTGCCATATCTACCATATATCCGGTAATGCCGCCCATACAAAAGCTGCCTTTTATATTTTCCTTTTCCATCATTTCTTCCACATATTTGGCTACTGCCAAGGATGCGCCGCCTGCACCTGTCTGGAAAGAAAATCCGTCCTTTAAATATCCTGAATGTTTGACTACCTGTGCCGCCAGTCCTGCAATCCGAAGACCGACAGGGTCACGGGTAATTTTTGTGGTTCCCGATACAATACGTGCAGGATCACCAATCTGCGGAACCTCTACCACATAATCTACATAACCTTCGTTAATTGAAGTATCCTTTAACGGGTATTGAACTAAATTGTCTGTCAGCACAACCACCTTATCTGCGTGCATGGCATCAGAAAAAGCATATCCTAAAGAACCGCATGCCGACGGACCGTATTTTCCGCTGCAATTTCCCATGTTATCTGCGCAAGGCGCTGCCAGAAATGCAATATCAATTTTGGAAGAACCATTTTCCATATCTCCGGCTCTGCCGCCATGACTTCTGAAAATCACCGGCTTTTCCAATATTCCCTGAGAAATGGCTTTTCCTACTTTTCCACCCATATAATTACATTCCAGACCGGTTACCACGCCGTTTTTAATATGTTCGATTATCGGTTCATGAATATCAAAAATGGAGCTGGCATTTACAGTTAAATCCTTAATTCCCATTTTTGCCGCCTGTTCCAGAACCATATTCAGAACAAAATCTCCGTTTCTCATGTGATGATGAAAGGAAATTGTCATGCCGTCTTTTAATCCCGTTTTTTCAATGGCTTCCTTTACGGAAGAAATCAATTTACTCATCTGCATGCACCTCCATAAATCGCCTTTTCCATTTCCAGTACCTGCTGGGCACGTTTTACAATCGGTGCATCAATCATCTTGCCTCTCAGGGAAATTACACCTTTTCCCTGACGTTTTCCGTCTTCGATGGCATCCATCACGTCATGAGCATATTCTATTTCACTTTCCGTAGGAGAAAATACTGCATTTACAATATCTACATGTCTTGGGGAAATTACTGCTTTTCCTGCAAATCCCAGACTTTTTGCAAATTCTGTATCTTTTTCCAGTCCTTCCATATCCTCTACATCTGTAAACGGTGTGTCGTAAGCCTCAATTCCACAGGCTCTGGCAGCACATACCAGACGGGTTCTGGCATAGAAAATTTCTTTTCCCTCTTTTGTACGTTTACAGTGCATATCTGCCGTAAAATCTTCGCCGCCTAAGAAAAGCCCGATTACACGCTTATCTGCACCGGCAATCTCAAAAGATTTTTCCACGCCCAGAGCTGTTTCAATTAACGGAAGAATTTTCACAGTTCCTACTTCCATGCCGTTTTCCTTTTCCACCTGTGTCATAAAATCTGCCACCTGACAAATCATTTCTCTGCCACTGACTTTTGTAGGCATAATCACATCCGGTTTTAAAGGAATAATTGCTTTTAAATCTTCTTTCCAGAACTCGGTATCCGTAGGATTAATTCGAACCACTACTTCACAGTCAGGGAAAGACTGATATTTCAGTGCATTTCTTACTAAAATTCTGGCAGCGTCCTTTTCATCGGGAGATACCGCATCTTCCAAATCAAAAATAATGGTATCTGCTCCCAGCGTATCACCGTTGATTAACATATTTGGAGTGTTACCCGGTAAAAACAACATCGTTCGTCTCATACCTATTCAACGCCTCCTCTTTTCAGTGCAGTTTCCATACGAGCACGAATGACGCAGTCCAAAGCACCTTTGTCTTTAATAAATATTTTTCCTGTGGATACGTCAAATTCTTTCAGAGTATCCAGAACAGCAGTCCGAATGGCATCCATATACTGATTTGCAACAACGGAGTCAATCTCCAAAGTTAATTCCTTTTCGTCCGGCTCTATCTGAATAAACAAATCACTGGATTCCAGAGTTCCTGCTACTGCATTTTTTAAAATTTTCACAGGTTTTCTCCTTTCATCACCTTACTCTACAACACTTTTGGAAACCCCGGCCTGCGCTAAGATTTTCTGTTCAAAAGCAACTGCTTTTTTCTCCAGAACTTCCACTTCCTTTGAAGTCTCTTTTACAAATTCTTCATCTTTAATGGACTCCAGATTGATTTTTACATTAAACAGCGCACCTAAAACCGCTGTTCTTGCCATCATAGTTGCCACCAGTGCATCTGTAACTGCTGTTTTATTTCCCTTTACTACCATAGTTTCTGCAAAAGGAAGCACTTCATAAGCTGCTTTTGCTACGGATAACGGTACTGCAACTGCTGCTTTCAATCCGTTCTGCATAGCTGCTGTACGAGCTGCTTTTTCTTCCTCTGTTTCTTTTGGAAGTGTCAAAGCCTGCATATATAAGTCAAAGGACTCGCTGTCTCTTTTGATATCATCCAGAAGCTGTTCACAAATTTTGTGCATTGGCTCAACTGCTTCTTTCATTTCTTCTTCTACTTCTGCATATTTCTTTTTACCGATTGTAAGTCCTGCCACCATCTCTGTTAAAGCTGCTGCTAAAGCGCCAGCGAGGGCGGAAATACTTCCGCCCCCCGGTACTGGTTCATTAGAGGCTGTCTGCATGGCGAACTGTTCAATTGTCATCTGTTTCATGGCATATACCTCTTATATTTTTTTATAAATTATAATCTTGTTTCAAGAACCTGTTTTGGATCAAAGTTTTCAAATCCCAGATAGTATTCTGCACAATCAACGATAGCCTGAAGAGGAATTAAACCTACTACTTCGCTGCCTAATACATTTACACCGTAACGTCTTGCTTCCATACGTACTGTTTCAAATACAGTATAAACAGATGTTTTTGTATAATCTGTTAAGTTCATGGATACCTGAGCAATGTTTCTGTCTTCCAGCATAACACCCATAGCTTTACAATAACGGAAACCACCTTTTACGTGACGGATTTTATCCGCAATTTTCTGAGCGATTTCCAGATTTGATGTATCTAAGTTGATGTTGTATGCAATCAGAGGCATTCTTGCGCCGATTGCTGTAACTCCGCCTGTTGGATGAATAGTATTTGGACCAAAATCCGGTTTCCATTTTTCCTGGTCTTTCATCTTTTCTGCCATACCTTCAAACTGTCCCTGACGAATTTTTGCAAGGTTTTCTCTGTGAGGAGCTGTTGCAGATTTTTCATACAGGAAGAATGGCTGTCCGAATTTTTCAGAAGCTTCTTTTGCAACTGCTTTTGCTAAAGCATCTGCATCTTCTACTGTCACACCACGAATTGGAATAAACGGAACAACGTCTACACAACCCATACGAGGATGCTGTCCCTGATGTTTTGTCATATCAATTAATTCAACTGCTTTTCCAATTGCTGCAACCATAGCATCTTTTAATGGTTCAGGCTCACCGATTACTGTTACAACACTTCTGTTGTGATCTTCGTCAGAACTGTAATCAAGAAGCTTTACACCTTCTACATTACGAAAACAACCTACAATCTGTTCAATTTTGTCTTTGTCTCTACCTTCGCTGAAATTAGGTACGCATTCAATAATTCTCTCCATGGTTTCATTCTCCTTTTCTTATTTCCAATCTTTGTGGTATACCGTTTCACCCTTTTTGATAACAGTTTCTACTAAGTTTATGCCTGTATGATATGGCATAAAATGAATAGACGGGAATTTGAGGAAAATAATATCCGCCTGTTTCCCCGCTTCCAAACTTCCCACTATATCAGCTCTATCCACTGCTGCTGCGCCATTAATTGTCAGTGCTGTAATCACTTCTTCAATGGACATATTCATATAAATGCAGCCAAGCGCTACCAATAACGGAATTGAATTGGTAAAGCAGCTTCCGGGATTTAAATCAGAGGCAATTGCCACTGCGCATCCTTCATCAATCATTTTTCTGCCCGGCGCATATTCTTCTTTTAAGCAAAATGCTGTTGCCGGAAGCAGTGTACTGATAACTCCCGCATCTCTCATCTGATGAATGCCTTCATCAGATGCTTTCAAAAGATGGTCTGCGGATACAGCGCCTACTCTTGACGCAAGCTCTGCTCCACCCAGCTGATAAATCTCATCTGCATGGATTTTCAGCTTAAATCCCATTTCTTTTGCTTTTCTGAGATAATACTCAGAGTCTTCTATATTAAATACATTCTTTTCTGTGAAAATATCAGCAAATTCTGCAAGATTTTCTTCTTTCACTTTTGGCATAACAACCTGAAGCTGTTCTTCCAAAAATTCTCTCTCTTTGCCTTTCCATTCAGGAAGGACACTGTGCGGTCCTAAGAAAGTTCTTACAATATCTACTGCATGGGTTTCATCCAGCTTTTTCATGGCACGAAGCTGTTTTAACTCTGTCTCGCAGTCCATACCATATCCGCTTTTTCCCTCTACGGTGGTTACACCAAATTCCAGCATGCGGTTTAATCTTTCTCGCCCTGCTTCGACCAGTTCTTCCTCCGTAGCTTCTCGCGTAGGAACAACCGTTGCATTAATTCCGCCGCCTCTTTCCATAATGGACATGTAACTGTCACCTTTTAATCTCCATGAAAATTCATCTGCTCTGTATCCACCGAAAATAAAATGTGTATGAGAGTCAACAAAACCCGGCATGACCGTTTTTCCTGAGGCATCAATCACCTCATATTCTTCGATATTAATCTGTTCATCCAGTTCCTTTGTAGTCCCTACTGCAACGATTTTATCGTCATGGATAAGCACTGCACCATCTTTAATAATCCCGATATCGGACATTTCTTTTCCGTGCTTTGGTGCATTACCCTTACAGGTTACTAATTCAGATGCGTGACGTATATATCTTTTTTTCATGTTCTATCTCCTTGCGACTGCTTAATAGGGGTTCAGGCACCGATATTCCGGTGCCCGTCCCTGAAAATTCAAGATAAACTTTTAGTGATGTGCATGATGATGTTCTTCTACTACAACATCTTTGCACACTCTTTCAATCAGCTCATCGCTTGCCAGATAAGGCATTGTGATATAGTCTTCACCATTTCTGATTTTGTTATATTCTGCTACTGTTTCAATAGAATGTTCGCATCTTCCCCAGCTTCTTCTGGAAACACCAATCATAGTATCCCATGGAATTGCAGCCATAAGGATTTCATCTACTCTTTCGCTTCCATCAAGAACCATACCAAATCCACCATTGATAGATTTGCTGATACCAACGCCACCACCATTATGAAGAGCTACAAGACTCATTCCTCTTGCAGCATTACCTGCATAGCAGTGTACAGCCATATCTGCTGTAATGTTAGAGCCATCGTAAATATTAGATGTTTCTCTGTATGGTGAGTCAGTTCCGCCTGTGTCATGATGATCACGGCCAAGCATAACAGGTCCGATTTCACCGTTTCTTACCATTTCATTAAATTTAAGTGCGATATCACGTCTGCCAAGAGCATCCTGATAAAGAATACGGCACTGTGTACCAACAACCAATTTATTCTTTTCTGCGTCACGAATCCAGATATAGTTATCTCTATCCTGACTTCTTCTGTTTGGATCAATAATTTCCATAGCAGCATGGTCTGTTTTTCTTAAATCTTCCGGTTTTCCGGACAGACAGCACCATCTGAATGGTCCATATCCGTAATCGAATAATTCTGGTCCTAAAATATCTTCTACATAAGATGGGAAGATAAATCCTTCGCTTGTATCTTCTCCGTTCTTAGCAATATCTTTTGCACCTGCATCAAATACAGCTTTCATAAATGCGTTACCATAGTCGAAGAAGTATGCTCCTCTTTCTACTAAAGTCTTAATTAAGTGATAATGTTTGATTAAGGACTGATCTACTAATTCACAGAATTTTTCTTTGTCATTAGCAAGCATCTCTGTTCTTTCTTCGAAAGTAAGTCCCTGTGGACAGTAACCGCCGTCATAAGGAACGTGACAGGATGTCTGGTCAGATAACAATTCAATCTTAATGTTATTGTCAACAGCATACTGAAGAAGGTCAACAATATTTCCGTGGAATGCAATGGAAATTGTTTCTTTCTTGTCCATATATTTCTGAGCAACCTTAAATGCTTCCGCAGCATCTTCAATTACAAGACTTACCCAACCCTGATCATGTCTTGTTTTAAT
Source organism: uncultured Blautia sp. (assembly GCA_900539145.1). Taxonomy (GTDB): domain Bacteria; phylum Bacillota; class Clostridia; order Lachnospirales; family Lachnospiraceae; genus Blautia. Next base: position 7,097 of record UQAX01000010.1, on the reverse strand, counting down.
TCTGGAGTAATCCACTTCTGCTACAATACCTACGCCGCCTGCGATTTCAATAGCTTTTGGTTGAGCACCGCTCATACCGCCAAGACCACTTGTCACGAATAAGTGTCCTGCTAAATCTCCGTCCTGCGGAACTCCTAAGAATTTACGTCCTGCATTAAGAATTGTATTAAATGTACCGTGTACGATACCCTGTGGTCCGATGTACATCCAGCCTCCGGCTGTCATCTGCCCGTAGGAAGAGCATCCCATAGCTGTTGCTTTTGCCCAGTCTTCCGGATTATCAAACATACCAACCATAAGACCGTTTGTTACAATAACTCTTGGGCTTGTTTCATGAGATTTGAAAAGTCCCATTGGATGTCCGCTCATCATAACCAATGTGTGGTGATGTGTCAGTTTTTCAAGATATTTTTTAATTAACTGATACTGCATCCAGTTCTGGCAAACCTGTCCGGTTTCGCCGTATGTAACCAGTTCATAAGGATAAAGAGCGACCTCATGGTCCAGATTGTTGTCAATCATAACCTGAAAAGCTTTACCTTCTACACATTCACCTTTATACTCGTCGATTGGTTTTCCATAAATTCTTTCTTTGGGCATAAAACGATATCCGTAGATACGTCCATGTGTTAATAATTCGTCCAGGAATTCCGGTGCCAACTGTTCATGCAGTTCTTCAGGTACATATCTCAAGGCATTTGCTACTGCCAATTTGATTTCTCTTTTATTTAATGTCAATTCTCTTTTGGGAGCTCTTCTGACACCTTCTTTAAATGTTGGATACTCCGGTAATACCGCATCTAATTTAATTACCATTGCATTTCCGATCTCTGCATTGTTCATTTCGCATCTCTCCTTTGCTTTTTTTACGATTGTAGCACTGTTACAGTCTAAAAAACGTCTATTTTTCCCTTATTCTCTTGACGTTTTAGACTTTTTTTATATATATTAACGAATTTATACCTTTTATTCTGGTATGGTAAAGTAAAAATGCACGAAAGGAAGAGGTTGCTCTGTTTTCAATGCTTCAGGCAATCTCTTCCTTCCTCTATTTCATACCTACATCTGTAAAATACGTATTTCTCACTGCTTTGTTGATATCTTTCACATCATGCTTTTCAATCATTTCGTAAATCTTCTGATGCGCCTCGAACAGCTCTTCACCTCTTCCTGAGTCCAACATTCCTTTTACCGAATGAAAACGCATGGAATAAGTAAGCACCCGAACCACTTTATCTATCTTATTTACCAGAGGATTTTTTCCCATGCCGGAAATCGTGTCATGAAAGCAATTATCTGCCTGAAAAATATTTTCTATATTATCAGGTCCTTTTAGTATTTCCTCTTCCAGTCTGTCTTTCTTTTCCTTTAATATTTCCAAATCTTCTGCATTGGCTTTTTGCATGGCAAGGCGCATCACTCCTGCCTCTATCAATTCTCGAAGCTCCATCAGATTTTCGTATGACTCCTCCTTATCCAGAATAATCCCGTAAATCATAGGATCAATCATACTTTCCGAAAATCCTTCACATACAAATGTCCCCTCAGCTCTTCTGATTTCCAGTACACCAAGATACACTAAAATCTTAATAGCCTCTCTGATAGAATTCCTGCCAACGCCCAGACTTTCTGCCAGTTCTGTTTCCGTAGGGATTTTATCTCCCGGTCTCAAATGTCTGTTAATCATGGCATCTGTTAAGCTGTCAATCACTCTTTGCACTACGGATTGTGTTGTAACCTTCTTTAAATACGTCATTTCTTCTTTCTTCATATTCTTCACCTTCTAAGAGTTTACATCCTACATACTGTCATACTACTATTAGCGGAAGAAAAAGTCCAGAAGAATTATTATTTCTTAATCCATGTGTGAACCGCCGTTGATATCAATTTCCTCGCCTGTAATATAAGATGCTTCTTTTGATGCTAAAAAGACAATGGCATTTGCCACTTCCTGTGTTTCACCGGGACGTCCCATGGGAATACCGTCAATGACCTTATCTGCCTCCTCCTTTGGAAGGGATTTCCATATTTCTGTGTTAATCAAGCCCGGACATACACTGTTGACGGTAATTCCCTCTGCGCAAATTTCTCTGGAAAGATTTTTAGAAAATGCCAAAACAGCCGCTTTTGATGCGGAATAATGAGCTCCGCCGAATATTCCTCCGCCTCTTTTACCTGATACAGAAGACAAATTGACAATTCTGCCGTATTTCTGAGCACGCATTACCTTCATACATTTCTGCGTTACAAGAAACAGTCCAAACATATTTACATTAAAGATACGTTTCATGTCATCAAGGGTCATATCTTCCACTGTGACTTTTTGAGAAATCCCTGCATTATTTACCAATACGTCCAGTCTGCCAAATTTTTCTACTATCTCGTCTACCATATCCTGTACGGATTTTTCATCTGTAATATTGGATACAATACCATAAGCCTTTCCGCCCTCTGCCTGAATTTCTTCCACTACGTCTTTTACGCCCTCTGCGTTCATATCCGTAATAATCAACTGTGCTCCCTGTCTTGCAAAAGTTTTTGCAATGGTTTTTCCTATTCCTTTCGGAGAACCGCTTCCTGTAACAACAACTACCTGACCGTTAAAATCTAACATTTCCTTTTCCTCCCTTTTGACTATTTCAATAAAGCCTTTGCTGTGGCAACAATATTTTCCGCTGTAATTCCATTCATTTCCAGAAGTCTTTCATAAGGTGCAGACTGACCAAACTGATCCTGGATACCAATTCTTTTGACAACCGTATGCTCATACTCTGCCGCAACTTCACACACTGCACTGCCTAATCCGTTTATAATATTATGATCCTCTACTGTAATAATCTTTCCAGTATCAGCAATGCACGCTTTCACCGCTTCTACATCTAACGGTTTGATTGTGTGCATATCCAGCAGTTTTACAGAAATCCCCTGCACTTCTAATTCTTCCGCAGCTTTCATTGCAATACATACAGTGTCTCCGTTGGCAATAATCGAAATATCTTTTCCATCTCTGATTTTATGGGCTTTCCTGATTTCCAACTCTACATCTTCATCATAAATAACAGGTATGGCATCTCTTGTAAATCGAAGATACACAGGACCGTTAAATTCCGCTGCTTTTGCTACCAGTTTTTTTGCCGCATAATAATCCGCCGGCATAATGACAGTCATGTTTGGAAGCGTTCTTAAAACTCCCATATAGGTAAGACCTTTCGCATCTAATCGTTCTTCATAATATTTGTATCCTGTACTGTCAATGACGTCCTTTGCTTCTTCGTAATCTGCAAAGCTCCACGGTATAATTCCTACGGATAACTGTCTGTCGATAACAGAAAGTACACTCGTGGCATAAGCTGCCAAATCTACACCTCCACCGGCTATCATTTCAATCCCTTTGGAAGCATTTCCCCCTGCCAGCTGGTCATTTGGAAATACTGATATCGTGACATTTCCGTTTGTTTCTTCTGCCACCAGTTCTGCAAACTTATCTGCTACCTTTGTGTCAATTTGGATATCTGTTCCATTCACCGCCATTACCAACTCAATTTTCTGATATCCCTTTTCCCCTGTTTGCATTTCTGCTTTTGTATTTCCATTGCCGCATCCGCACCAAGACGTCATGAATACCGTCGACACAAATAGAATACCTAACACCTTCCGCTTCATAATCCCTCTCCTTTTATTCATCCTACGTTGGTTGTTTTGTTATTTACATCCTAACATCCTACCTTTTAATTGTCAATACTTTTGTTTATTTTTGTTATTATTCACATTTTCAAAATTTGATTTTTGTATACAATACACAAAGACGCCAGCTTTTACTGACGTCTCTGCTTTTCCTATAATTTAACCTTACAAATCCCAACCCCTGTTTTCTTTGAAGCTGCATTTTTTATCTTCAATTCTTCGTTCCAATCCTCGCAAACAAAAAGCTCTCCTTCTCTTACCTCCTTATCTTTTATCTGAATACATCCTGTTTTTACATAAACAGCCAAAAGATTTTCACTCTCTGTCGGCTTCAAAATCATTTCTTCCTCTGCCTGCATTTCTTTCGCCTGCATTTCTCCTTCTGCACCGTTTTTCAGCATTAAATTAAAGTCCACCACTTTTCCATAGCTCACAGTAGGCACGCCTCCGTCAAAGCAATCTACTTCAAAGGGTTCTAAAATGACCTCCTCCTTTTCGCCGTGTATCATTTTTAATTCACCGGAAAAAATACTTAAATATCGTTTCACTCCCGGCAAAGAAGTAAAATCAGATTTTTCAACCTCCACAGTTGCACTACTGATACGGCATTTAAAATTTCCTTCCCGATACACAGACTGCGGAGGATAAATATAAAGCTCTGTGGTACTTCCTCCTGACCATTTTGAAGTTATAAAATCTTCTGCTTTTTTCACCAACATCTTATCGCTCATACCTTTTCCCCTATTCCTTTTTCTTTTCATACTAGCAAAAAATATTTTCTTAGTCAATGAACTATCCCTATTCCTTTTTTCATGTTAAAATATCCATAATATGTTTCGGAAAGGAGCTTATTACGGCTATGGAACAATTTTATTTAGAAGAGGGTTTTCCCTTTCATTCACGGAAATTAGAACAAATGAAAGAGTTTTTAAAGAGCTTTGATTTAACCTATGACTCTCAAATCCAATATTCTGTATTTCTAAAAACCGCCTCCGGAAAGCTGGCAGGCTGTGGCTCACGCCATGAAAACACCTTAAAATGTATTGCCATAAATCCTGCTTTTCAAGGGGAGGGCTGTTTGCAGCTTATTATGACACAGTTGGTTAAAAATGCCTTTGAGCAGGGAATTTCTCATCTGTTTTTATTTACGAAACCGATGTATAAGCAAATGTTTTCCGATATGGGATTTTATACCATTACAGAAACTGATGACATGCTTCTTATGGAAAATCGAAAAAACGGCATCCTTCAATATCTCCGGGAAGAAGCCAAAAAGCTTCCTGCTTATGAAGGCAGCTCCATCGGTTCTATTGTAATGAATGCAAACCCTTTTACCTGCGGACATCAATATTTAGTGGAAACAGCCGCAAAAGCTTGTGATTACCTTCACGTATTTGTCTTATCCACAGACTCCTCTGAGTTCCCTTCCGATGTGCGTCTGAAGCTGGTAGAACAGGGATGTGCCCATTTACCAAATGTTTTTGTCCATGGAAGCTCGGATTATCTCATTTCCCATGCAACTTTTCCCGATTACTTTTTAAAGGATAAAGCTGCTGCCACGGAAAAAGCTGCTGTTTTGGATTTACAGATTTTCGGCACATATTTTAAGGATGCTTTTCACATTACCGGACGCTTTGTAGGAGAAGAACCCTTCTCCCTGATTACAAGAGCATACAATGAACAAATGAAGAAAATCCTTCCTTCTTTTGATATAGAAGTAACTGAAATTCCAAGATGTCAAAAAGACAACACCATTATCAGCGCCACCTTTGTACGCCAAAAATTTCTGGAAGGAGAGTATTCTTTGTTAAAAGAATTTGTCCCTCCATCCACTTATAATTATCTTATTTCGCCTGCCGGAAAAGAGCTTCGAAACAGCCTGCTTGCGAAAGAAACAATATCAGGAGCATCACTATGAAACAAGAATTATGGACTTCAGGTAAGGATGTCTCTATGGCGAAAATCCTAGATGCCAGAGAAAATCGAGTGCAAATACAACAGGAAATGCTGCAAAAATCACCATCCTGCCTTTTAAGCTTTACCTTAAATATTCCCGGCTCTGTGAAGGTTTTTCCGTACACAAAATGGACTTATGAGGTGGGGATTTCGATTATTTCAAAAGGAATTTCTCTTTTAAATGGCGTTATTATAGAGCAAAAAGAAGTAAAAAAAGATACCGGATGGGAGGCTTTTTTCGCTTTAAATCTGCACCCGGAAGATATGAAATCTTACCTTTTAGAGCAGGAGGAGCAACACCCTTTGGGACGCCTTTTCGACTTTGATATACTGCGTGCTGACGGAAGCAAGCTGTCACGTCAGGAGCTTGGATTTTTGGAAAGAACCTGCCTTTTATGCGGCAATCCTGCCTTTCTCTGCGGTCGTTCCAGAACACATAGCGCACAAGAGCTTCTTGCAAAAGAGATTGAAATCATGGAAAATTTCTTTGTTTTTCGATTATCCAATCACATTGGACTGCTCATGCAAAAAGCGCTTTTTTATGAAGTCAATACATCCTTAAAGCCGGGTCTTGTAGACCGACTGCATAATGGTTCTCACAAAGATATGCGTCTTTCTACCTTCATAAACAGCGCTTACAGTCTCACGGATTACTTCTGCCAATGTGTAAAAGAGGGGCTGTCTTGCGACTGCTCCAAAAAAGAACTTCCACTGCTGTTTCAAAAGCTTCGAGGTATTGGAAAACAGGCTGAAAAAAACATGCTTTTCGCTACGCAGGGAATAAACACTCACAAGGGAATTGTCTTTTCCGGTGGGATTTTGTGCGCTGCTATCGGCTATTATATTTCAACAAACAGTAAGGATATTTCTTCTGAAAATTTCCTGCTTTCTCTGCCAGAGATATGCCGCTGTATGCTTCCTGAACTGTTAAGCGACTACCTTACACTGACACCTGATACAGCCAAAACCAATGGTGAGAAGCTCTATCTGAAGTATAAAATTACAGGCATTCGAGGAGAATCAAAAGAAGGATTTCCTCTTCTTTTCAACGTAGGATTTCCTCTTTTTCAAGCTGTTTTAAAAAAGGGATTTTCCCTGTGGCAGGCAGGCTTGATAACACTTTTACATTATATCGCTTGCACAGAAGATACCAATCTCATTATCCGTTCTGATTATCAGCTTGCCTGTAAGATACAGAAGGATTTACAGCAATTTCTGGCTCATGCTACTTACGAAGAACAACTTTCCATACTTCCAAAGCTGGATGCTTTCTTTGTCTCCAGAAACATCAGCCCCGGCGGAAGTGCAGATATGCTGGCATTGACTTACTTTTTATACTTTATACAAAATATTCCTTGTCCATTTTTATAACGCAAAAGAGACTGTCGCTTTGATATACGACCAATGTCAATAAGTTAAGGATTGTCCCAACAACTTCATTATGAATGATCAAATAG
>UQAX01000009.1 GCA_900539145.1 uncultured Blautia sp. | reverse complement strand
GACGGGTTTCATGACCCCATCGGTGCCTTTCGCAGAAAGGTGGAAAATAATTATGAAGTTAGGATTTATCGGCTGCGGTAATATGGCATCTGCCATAATCGGCGGCATTTTAAATAAAGGACTGGCACAGCCTGAAGATATTTGTGCTTCTGTAAAAACGCAAAGCTCTGCCCAAAAAATCCAAAATACACTGGGAATTTCCTGTACTACAAATAATCTTGAGGTTGCAAAAACTGCGGATTATCTCTTTCTTGCAGTCAAGCCTCAATTTTGTGCCGATGTAGCTCTTCAGATTAAAGACGTTTTAACCGATAAACAGGTAATCATTTCTGTAATTGCAGGAAAAAATCTGGAATGGCTGAAGGAGCATTTGGGAAATGATAAAAAAATCATCCGCACCATGCCAAACACACCTGCTCTTGTAGGGGAAGGCGTCACAGGCGTATGCCCTGATAATCTGGCATCAGATGAAGAGCTTCAGAATGTTCTTACACTTTTAAGGTCATTTGGACAGGCCGATATTGTTACAGAACCTATTCTTGATATTGTAGGCGCAGTCAGCGGAAGCTCCCCCGCTTTTGTATTCATGTTTATTGAAGCTTTGGCAGACGGAGCTGTTGCAGAGGGAATGCCCAGAAAACAGGCTTATGATTTTGCCGCACAGGCAGTTCTCGGAAGTGCAAAAATGGTATTGGAAACAAAAAAACATCCCGGTGAGTTAAAAGACATGGTATGTTCTCCTGCCGGAACTACCATTGAAGGTGTAAATATTTTAGAAAAAGAAGGAATGCGAAGCGCCATTATGGATGCTGTAAGAGCCTGCATTCAAAAAACCAGAAAATTATAAACAGCTCTAAAGAATATTTATCTATTTTATGCTCTTCATAAAATAGATAAATATTTTATTTTTCTTATAATCCAAATTCTTTAAATAAGCGCTCCTGATAACTTCTGTCCGAAGCGGCTTTTATAATATCCTCTATTCTCCCCAATTTAGAAAGCTTTAAAGTAAGCTCATTGACGCGCTCCTCTCCTTCCTGCATGCCGATTTCCTTCCCCTCTGTCTTTTTCGCTTCCAGCTCATCTTTCATTAATTCTTCTAATGCCTTACACATCTTTTTCGCCTCCTCGAATTTTTCTTCGTTTGCCCGCACAATAATATCCATTACAGACTCGTATAATGTATTTTTCTTATGTTTTTTATAATCCTTCAGTAATTCTTCCGCATCTTTTGTACTCTCCAATCGATTGGTCAAATTCCTAAGCCAAAGACTTTCTTTTTTAGAAAGCTCTCCGGTGACAATAATCTGAATAGGAAGGGTGTCACCAATCACATAATAAATCCCTGCATACATTTTCTCAATTTGTAGTTTTCTTTCCTCAACGATATGCCGAAAAAGCTCTCTTGGATAATTCTGACACACAAAGGAAATCGTCAATTCTTCCAGTAAAATCGAGTTTACCGGTGTTCTGTCCGCCTTATAAAAATATGTATACGCATATCCTTTATAAAAGTCATCAATACACAGATAATCGTCAGGACTTTTATACTCTACGATATTGTGCCTTCTAAATATCTTTCCTATATTTTTCTTTAGTATCTGTGTTTCTTTTTTCTTAACCAGCACATCAATCATCATCGGCTTTGTCCCAAGTACATATTCTGATTTAAATTCGAGGTATTTTGCCTCATCCCCAAATTCAATCTGAATACCCGCAAAAAATGCCGGATGCCACTGCAATAGTTTTTCTGTCATAAAAACCTCCTTTTTGTTGTTTCGAGTTTGTTTTTCAGGAGGTTCTCTATTTAGGGAAGCTCCTGCCTTTGTTGTTGTGGATAAAAGCATGAATTTCCCGAATACAGAATTGTAATTAGATGAGCAAAATATCGAAAGTTTTGCTTCATAAGATAATGAAAAGAAAATAATGCTTTTCATTATCTTATCACAAACTTCATTTATTGAAAACCACATTTTAATGAAAAAAGATTACGCAGCAGCACAATTTCATACAAAACAAAAAAGCCACGACTCTTTCTGAGTCACAGCCTATTTCCCACAAACTATTCTTTTAGTAGCGAGAGGGGGATTCGAACCCTCGACACTACGGGTATGAACCGTATGCTCTAGCCAACTGAGCTATCTCGCCATTTACTTTTTTCTTTGCTTTTACAAAAGAAATGGGACCTACAGGGCTCGAACCTGTGACCCTCTGCTTGTAAGGCAGATGCTCTCCCAGCTGAGCTAAGATCCCATTTTATGTTTTGTCTTTCGACAAGTAGCGAGAGGGGGATTCGAACCCTCGACACTACGGGTATGAACCGTATGCTCTAGCCAACTGAGCTATCTCGCCATTTACTTTTTTCTTTGCTTTTACAAAAGAAATGGGACCTACAGGGCTCGAACCTGTGACCCTCTGCTTGTAAGGCAGATGCTCTCCCAGCTGAGCTAAGATCCCGTTTCCTGTCAGCTTATCGCTGACTGCCTTGCTATTATATACTGATTTTTGACAAATTGTCAATACCTTTTTTACAATTCTTATAAAATTTTCTAAAGCAAATTTCTAAAACTGCAATTCTTAAAATGCCTCTGCCTCTTTCTTTTCCTGCCGGAATTTCATATAAACCGGCAGAGGTCTTCCATTTACTTTACTTCAACAATATTACTCAGGAAAAAGGAGTCTACTTTCTCTTTTCCGTCTTCCTGCGTAACAGTGATTTGTCCTGTGGCTTTCTCTTTTTTATCCTCATCCTTCTCGTATCCTAACAATACTTCAAATTCTCCCTCGCCGTCTTCATCCACTTCACATTTCACTTCCAAAACCTTTGCCTTTGCAGAATTCTCCTCTGCTTTCTTATCGTATTTTAAAGGCATTCTGTCACCGCTCATAGCCTCTATACACGCCTCGGAAGCGCAATCTGAAAATGTATCATAATACTTTTCTGTATCATTGTCCTTCTGAAATTCTGTATATCGTTTTTCAAAATCTGTGGTAAATACCTCCTTCAAAAAACTTTCCGGAACAGTTGTGGCAGAAGAACTTTTTCCTTCGTCTTGTGCACATCCGGAACATAACAGTATGGCAATCCCTGCTGCCGCAAATAATACACGCTTCCCCTTCATCTGCATTTCCTCCTTTTCCTATTTTCACGTATTTTGATAAACCTATTTTACTATATTCATATTTTTTATTCAATTAGTTTGTTGGCGTATTACCAAAAAAAAGCAATATCTTAATGTCAAGGTCTAAAACTTTATTAAATTTCCCCTTTTATCGTATATTGTACCGCTTCATGGAGAATGCTTTTCATAGCAGTATTTTTATTACATGATTGGAGGATTTCTTGCTATGGCACTTAATAAAGTGGAAATTTGCGGCGTAAATACTTCACGTCTTCCTATTCTCACAAATGAAGAAAAGGACGCATTATTTGTGCGTATTAAAGAAGGTGATCCTAAAGCGAGAGAACAATACATTAAAGGTAATCTGCGGCTGGTTCTAAGCGTTATCAAACGGTTTTCCAGCAGCAATGAAAATGCAGATGATTTATTTCAAATTGGCTGCGTGGGATTGATTAAAGCCATTGACAACTTTGACACCACCTTAAACGTAAAATTTTCAACTTATGCTGTTCCCATGATTATCGGCGAAATACGACGCTATTTAAGAGACAACAACGCCATTCGTGTCAGCCGTTCCCTTCGGGATATTGCCTATAAAGCCATTTATGCAAAAGAAAATTATGTAAAGCAAAATTTAAAAGAACCTACCATCAATGAGATTGCCGAAGAAATCGGCATCGATAAAGAGGAAATCGTATATGCTCTGGATGCCATTCAAAGTCCTGTCAGCCTGTATGAGCCTGTCTATACAGAAGGAGGGGATACCCTTTATGTCATGGACCAAATCAGCGATAAAAAAAATAAAGAAGATAATTGGATTGAAAACATTGCTTTAAAGGAAGCATTAAAAAAATTAGATGACAGAGAACAGCATATTGTTACCATGCGCTTTTACGAAGGGAAAACGCAAATGGAGGTAGCAGAAGAAATCGGTATTTCTCAGGCGCAGGTCAGTCGTCTGGAAAAGCATGCGCTAAAAACTATGCGTAACTATCTCCATCCGTAAGTTTTCTCTTGTTTGCTCTTTCAAAAAAGCCTATAATAAATAAAACGCTTACATTTCAAAACAGGAAGGAGCAAAATGTTGAAGCATAAAATTGCACAGGAAGAAAAATTTCAAATGATGACAACTGCCTCTATTCCTTCGCTTATTGGAAAAATGGCAGTTCCTACCATAATCAGTATGCTGATTACTTCTATTTATAACATTGCCGATACCTTTTTTGTATCCAAGCTGGGAACCAGCGCCACTGCATCTGTGGGTATTGTGTTCCCTGTTATGGCAATTATACAGGCTCTCGGTTTTTTCTTCGGGCATGGTTCCGGAAATTCCATTTCCAGAAGACTGGGCGCTAAGGATACCGAAATGGCAGAACAGCTTGCAGGCATTGGCTTTTTTTCTGCATTTTTATGCGGACTTTGCGTAGCGGCTCTGGGACTTTTTTTCTTAGAACCGCTGTCCCTGCTTTTAGGCTCTACGCCTACGATTTTACCTTATACAAAGGATTATCTGGGTATTATTTTACTGGGCGCTCCTTATATGACGGCACAGCTTGTTTTGAATAATCAACTGCGCTTTCAGGGAAATGCTTTTTACGCCATGATTGGCATTACCTCCGGTGGGATTTTAAATATTTTTCTGGATCCTCTTTTTATTTTCAAATTTAATATGGGAGTCTCCGGAGCTGCTCTGGCAACTATTTTAAGTCAGTTTATCAGTTTTCTTCTGCTCCTTTGGGGAATAAAAATATCCGGCTGTATTCCTCTGAAATTAAAATCCATGAAATATTTAAAATCTAATTTAAAAATCATTGCACAGGGCGGACTTCCTTCCCTGTTTCGTCAGGGTTTGGGAAGTATTTCCATTCTGGCATTGAATTTAGCAGCGAAGCCTTACGGAGATGCCGCCATTGCCGCTATGTCCATTGTATCCCGCATTTCCCAATTTGCCATTTCTGCACTGATTGGGTTTGGACAGGGATTTCAGCCGGTATGCGGATTTAATTACGGAGCGAAAAAATTCAGCCGTGTCAGAGAAGCTTTCTGGTTCTGCGTAAAAGTATCTACTGTGGTACTTATTTTTATCGGCATTACTGGCTTTCTTTTCGCCGGTTCTCTTATTTCTGTTTTCCGAAAAGATGACTTACAGGTTATTGCTATCGGCACGGTTGCTCTGCGTATGCAGTGTGTTGCCCTGCCCCTTTCCGGATGGGTAATTATGAACAACATGATGACACAGACCATTGGAAAAACTTTCAAAGCCTCCCTTTTAGCAGCTGCCCGACAGGGAATTTTCTTTATTCCTTCTGTTCTTCTGCTGCCGCCGCTTTTAGGAATTCCAGGAATACAGTTATCTCAGCCTACTGCTGATGTTTGTGCCTTTGTTCTGGCTATTATCGTAAACAAAAGCATCATGAAAGAAATGAAGGAGGAGGAGAAGTCCTATGAGTAATATCCGCTATCCTTTTGAAAACTATGACTCTAACTTTTTAAAAGCACAGCTTCTCTACGTCACCTGCGCCACTTCTGACAAAGACTGGCACAGTATGGAACACTCTCATTATTTCTCTGAGCTTTTCTTTGTGACAAAGGGAACAGGATTTTTTCAAATTGAAGGTAAGCAAATTCCAGTACAGAAAAACGACCTTGTACTCATCAATCCCAATATTCCACACACGGAATTCGGAAACAAAGAATACCCATGGGAATACATAGCACTGGGAATTGAAGGTGTCCAATTCCAATATTCAGAGAAAGAGGCTCCTTATAGCTATAGTGTGTTTTCTCTTTCTCGCGAACACACCGAAATCCCATGGTATCTAAATACTTTGGTAAAAGAAATTCAGACACAACAGACAGGTTATCAGACAATATGCCAAAACCTGCTGGAACTGGTTTTACTTTCCGTAGCCAGAAGTACACGACAGGAATTTCTCTCTGCTCCAAGACAGAAAACTACCAGAGAATGCAGGCTGGTGGAACAATACATCAATGAACACTATCACGAAGACATTACACTGGATACATTAAGCGCTCTGGTTCATATCAATAAATATTATCTGGTTCATGCATTTAAGAATTACAAAGGTATCTCTCCAATTAACTACCTAATCCAGCGCAGAGTAGAAGAAGCCCGCCACTTGCTGGAGTCTACCAATTATTCTGTGACAAAAATAGGAGAAATCAGTGGATTTTCTTCCCAATCCTATTTTTCCCAGACCTTTCGCCGTTTAACAGGAACAACACCAAATGCTTACCGAAAAAAAAAGAAGCCGTAATTTCTACGACTTCTTTTTTTGTTTCTATCTTAGATTTCGTACCATTTAATTTCGTTTGCTTCCAGATGTAAATCAAAGCTTGTTCCATCGCCTTTGTATACCGTAGTATCCTGTGGCTCGTAAGTATTGTTTACAACACAGTATTTGCCATTTTTTACATAAGCGTGAACTTCTACATTGTAGTTGTCAGAGAACCATCTATGAAGGTTTTCTTCATCATGAGAAGCCCAGATAATTGCTCTGTAAAGGATACGGCTGTTTTCAAAGCTATATGGAAGACCGCTGATGTAAACGCTTCTTCCTTCTCCGAATTCATTGACAGCCATCTGTACTTCCTGATCTTTCTGTTTGATAATGGTTGCTTCCGGCAGAGCATAGATTGCTTTCTGTCCTTCACCGAAATCAACATCACCTTTACAGTCTTCGATAATAAAGTGATCATGTTCTTCCCAGTTGTATTTATCTGTGTTAAGAGTAAATCCTGTTTCTTTTTCAACACCCATAACACCTGCTAACTGGAAGTAACGTCCTTCATGCTGGTATGCTGTAGGTTCGCCTACACCGATAAATCCACCGCCATTGTAGATGAATTTCTTCACTGCTGTTACAACTTTTTCATCTGCCCAGTTGTCTCCGCCTGTGTATGCTGTATATGCACCACCTACATTTAATACAACATCAATATCGTCCAGAATTTCAGGAGTATTTCTAATATCATCAAAGCTGATGAACTTCACATCAAATGGAGCTCCACTCAATGATTCAATAATTCCCGCATAAGAGTAGTTCTGTTTGTAGTAAATTGCGTGATGTACCATGTGGTTACCCCAAGCACGCATTTTACCCCAGCTGTTTAAAACAGCAACTTTCTTCATGCAATATGGAGTTGTTCCTTTAATGTTATCATACAGTGTTCTGAATTCGTTACATACGCTTTCTACATAATCGATGAATTCTGGGAATTCCATAGCCAGTTTTAAGTATCCGCCGTAACCAATACGATCGATTGGGCTTCTTAAAATTGCACGTCTTGCTGTTACCCAGTTTACTTTTGCTTCTTTTACAGGATCTCCGCCTTCATGGAATGTATCCGGGAAGAAATATGGAAGGAAACGTCCCTCTGTATATTTTACACCCTTGATATCACTAATCAGACGTAAAGTAGAACCATTTCCTACACTTCCTACTACTGCGTCAAGACCAACGTTCTTAAATTCGTCCATAAATGGCTCCATACCAATCCAGTGGTCACCTAAGAACATCATTGCTTCTTTACCGCATTCATGTGTAATATCAACCATTTCTTTTGCAAGTTTAGCAACTTCTCTTCTCTGGAATGCCTGGAAATCTGTGAACTCTTTAGATGGAATTCTGTATGTGTTATTCATATAACCCTGGTCAATGATAAATTCCGGTCTGAATTTATATCCTACTTCCTGCTCAAACTGTTCCAGAATATATGGACTTACCGAAGCAGAATATCCGTACCAGTCTACATATTTTTCTCTTGCCAGTTCATCGAAAATCAATGTGAACTGATGGAAGAAAGTTGTGTAACGAATAACATCTACATGTGGGTTATCTTCAATAAATTTACGAAGACGTTTCATGGAGTATTCTTTTGTTTTCGGCTGACGAACATCAAATGTAATCTGTTTTTCAAAGTTTGTCCATCCGTTTGTAACGGCATTGTACATGTGTACCGGATCCCACATAATGTAAGCTAAGAAGCTGACTGTATAATCGTGAAATGCCTTTGCATCGTGGATTGTCACGTCACCTGTTTCTTCGCTGTAATCCCACTGTGTTACAGGAACTACTTCTCCTGTTGTTCTGTCGATAACTTCCCACCAACGTGTAATATCGTCATGAGAATTTACTTTCAGCATATCAGGATAGAGGTGGTTCATCAGATGAATGGATAACTCACTGTCTACTGCTGTGTAGAATGGTGTCATAATGTACATCTGCTGAATTTCATCCGGATTTGCCTTTGCCCATTCATTGTCTTTTCTTGTTGTATAGTAAGTAGAATATACTTTTGCATCTACATTTTTTAATTCTTCCGGATAGTCTGTTCCGTCACAATCACGGATAGCGTCTGCTCCCCATCTTTTTACCAGTTCCAGAGTTTCCGGTACCACGTCCACGTCTGTCGGAATGGTTACACGACCTTTAAAATTTGTTTCGCTCATGTTTTCTCCTTTCGCATTTTCAAAGCATTTTGTTATACACTAAGGATATACAATATTCCACAAAATTTCTATGCTCATCTTGCGATTTTTTTTATATATATTGCTATTTTTCTAAATTTAATATCAATTATCTATTTTTATTTTTGTGATTATATTTAATAACTGCTAAAACGCCGAGCATCATAAGAATTCCCGCCGGAAGGGCAATCCATGCAGACTGAACAAAGCCCGCAATAATGTAGGTAACAAAGCTTACACCGGCTACTGTCACTGCATAAGGAAGCTGTGTGGAAACATGATTTACATGATTACACTGAGCCCCTGCGGATGCCATAATCGTGGTATCAGAAATCGGTGAGCAATGGTCTCCGCACACTGCGCCTGCCATACATGCAGAAATAGAAATAATCATAAGCTGCGGATTACTTTCTCCAAAAACAGCTACAACAATCGGAATTAAGATACCGAAAGTTCCCCATGAAGTTCCTGTTGCAAATGCCAGCAGACAGCCTACGATAAAGATAATCGCCGGAAGTAAATTCATCAGACCTCCTGCTACGCTTTCCATAGCTGTTGCCACGAAAACGTCTGCTCCCAGACTGTCTGTCATGGCTTTTAATGTCCATGCAAAGGTTAAAATCAAAATTGCCGGCACCATTGCCTTAAATCCGTCAGGAAGACAGTCCATGCAGTCTCTGAAGGACAGCACACGTCTTGCAACATAAAAAACAACTGTAATCAGAAAAGCAAATACACTTCCGATAGATAATGCTAATGAAGCATCACTTTTGGAAAACGCTGTTACAAAATCCGTTCCACTGAAAAATCCCCCAGTGTAAATCATACCGATAATACAACAAACAATCAGAACCAGAATAGGCACTACCAAATCAATTACTTTTCCTCTTGGATTTGGTTTTTTCTCTGAAACTTCTTCATCCACTCGCTTTCCTGTTGTATAAATATCTCCCTTTAAAGCGTTTGCTTCATGGATTGCCATAGAACCGAAATCCACTCTCATCAGTACCAGACCAAACATCATAACAATGGTAAGAAGCGCATAGAAGTTATACGGAATTGCTCTCATGAAAATTGCCAGACCGTCTTCCCCTTCCACAAATCCGCTGACTGCGGCTGCCCATGAAGAAATAGGAGCAATGATACAAATCGGTGCTGCTGTGGAGTCAATTAAATATGCAAATTTTGCTTTTGAAACATTGTGCTTGTCTGTAATAGGCTTCATAACGCTTCCTACCGTCAGACAGTTAAAATAATCATCTACGAAAATCAGCATACCCAGTAAAATCGTTGCAATCTGTGCGCCGACTCTTGTTTTAATATGGGTGCTTGCCCACTTGCCGAAAGCCGCTGAACCGCCAGCATGGTTCATCATGCACACCATCGTTCCCAAAATCACTAAAAAGATTAAAATACCTACATTGTAAGAGTCGGAAAGGACCTTAATAAAGCCACCTTCCAAAATATTGTTTACTGTTTTCTCAAATCCAAAATCTGCTGAGAATAAAGCTCCTACTAAAATACCGATAAATAAAGAGCTGTAAACCTCTTTTGTAATCAATGCCAAAACAATGGCTACAACAGGAGGTACTAAAGACCAAAAAGTAGCATACATCTGCGGTTTTGGCGCTTCCGTCTCACCTCCGGCAAATACAGTGACTGCAAAGGTCATCATAAGCAGCATAAAAATTGCCATACCGGTAAAAAGTTTTCTTTTCTTTGTCATAATCAATTTTCCTTTCTTTGTTTTAATGTATAAAAAAACCATGAACGATACTCCCTGCTGGGAACGCATTCATGGTTTTACCGAAATCTATTGAGTATGACCAATGATGATAGCGCTCCACTTGTCGTGACAGTACATGATATCTTATACCATGTCCCAGCAGGAAAATCTCGGGCAGATTTTCCCACTTCGGCAGCTTCCCCTTTCCCCTCCTGCGGCTGCCCTGCCTTGCAAAAGGGTACTCTTGAAACCTGCACCTCTATCATAATATCGTTCCTGACTTTCGTCAGTTGTGTTTTTTTCTTATTCTACTGCTTCCCCTGTTTCATTTGGCGTGTCGCTTGGAAGCATTTCACCGTTTTCCACCTTGTCCATCAGCACTTTAATGTTCGCAACCGAAGTTTCATCCGGATTTGTAACATACAAAGCAGTACCCGGTGCAGAGTAACAAAATGCCTGATCCCCTGTACCCTCTGCTGCAACAGATTTAATCGTCCATTCTCCGCCATTGTCAATCTGACTTTGAATTAATCTTTGTATCTGTTCCATAGACATATTGGTTTCTACGCTGTTGCTTACTTCGGAAATCATCTTTGGCGCTTTTACCAGCATTTCCGGAGTAATCATTTTCTTAAACATGGCCTGAATAACAGCCATCTGGTCCTTACCTCTCTGGTTGTCTCCGCCCGGAACATTATAACGTTCTCTGGCAAAAGAAAGCGCCTGTGCACCGTTAAAGTGATTGATGCCCTTCTTTACATCCATAATCTCACCACCGGCGCCGCTTGTAGTAAATTCAAATTCTGACTCTACATCTACGCCGCCCATTAAGTCAACCATAGTAATCAAAGAAGTAAAGTTTACTCTTGTATAAAACGGAATTTCAATATCATATAATTCTTCTAAAGCCGCCATGGACTTATCTACGCCGTAAATACCCGCATGTGTCAGCTTATCCTTTTTCTCACCTGACACCTCAGGAATTGTTACATAGAAGTCTCTCGGTGTATTGGTAAGCAAAATCTGCTTTGTCTCAGGATTGACGGTTGCAATAATATTTACATCACTTCTGCTCTTTGAAGAAATCGGACCATAGACGTCAATACCGCTGATAAACATACTGAACGGTTCGTCCTTTACGTTTACGTCAGGAGAAACTCCCTGTGTCATGCTGTCGCTCTTGCTCTCAATGCTGTACTGTGCAATGACTTTTACTTTGCTGTTATAATTCTCATTTACTTCCTCGATAATTCCGCTGAAGCTTTCGTCATACACAATCGCATCTACGGTTTCGCTTAACAGACCTGCCACCTGATCGTTTAAGGTATCAAATTCCTTTGTCAAAACTTCTTTCCCTGCATCGGCATTGACCTTTTTCATTGCCTCTGCCATTTCGCTGTCATCTTCTATTGACTGGACACCATAAACATAATCCTTGGTATCCCATACTTTTTCTGCCTCATCATCTTTTCTGACTACGACCAGCACACTATGTACCTGTTTTCCAAGGGTATCTCCACTGATATCCTCAATAGCATCGTGTGTCTGATACACATATACCGAACCGAATATCAAAACAGCCGACATCAGAACACTGACAATTTTACTGACAATCGCTTTTCCTCTGGTTACAACCTGCATGGTAAAAAGCAATGCCGCAAAAACAAGAAGTAATGCCGCAAACCCCACTACATACTTGGCAGGAATTATTCCCAATCTCCATGTGAAGCCGATAAAAACAAGAGTCGCAAGAATTTGAATTCCAACCAAAATCTCACCGGCTATACGAAAAGCTTTTCGAACACGCTTTTTCTTTCGTTTTGCCGAGCTCATCTTTTTTTTGCTATTTGTATTCTCCATATTCTATTCTCCTTTATACTGCCATCTCCAAAATGACATTACCTAACTTAATATAATATAAATCCCTAAAAAAAGCAACCTTCTAGCCTTTAGAAAGACGATTTTTTGCCTAAAAGGGCAGTTTATGTCTTTATCTCCCTAAATATATTTCGTACATTTATTTATTTTTTCTGGAATTTTCGGACTATTCGTGTTATAATTTATCATATAAAGTGAACGTTAAAAAAGGAGGGTTTCGTATGAGTCATCGTATTATTACTATCAATCGTATGTATGGAAGCGGCGGACGTCTTTTAGGAAAAGCACTGGCAAACAAGCTGGGAATACACTTCTATGACCATGAGCTTATCCGCCTTGCCAGCAAGGAAAACGATATTCCTTACGAGGAACTGCTGAAAGTAGACGAAAAGAAAGCCAATCAGTGGAGACTTCCCATCAACGAGCAAATGCAGATGCAGCCACAGTATCATTTTCATCCTATGAATGATGTTCTTTTTGAAACAGAGTCCAAAATTATTGAACGCCTTGGCAAAACAGAAGACTGTATCATTGTAGGACGCTGTGCCAATTATATACTGGGCGATGATTGCCTGAGTCTTTTCGTATATGCCCCTTATGAGTATCGTGTCAAAGCAGTTATGGAACGCTTGGGCAGAGAAGAAAAAAGCGCCCGTGCCCTTGTGAAAAAGATGGATAAAACCCGTAAATCTTACTACGAATTTTTCACCGACCAGAAATGGAATAATCTGGATAATTACCAGCTATGCGTTGACACAAGCCGATTTTCTCAGGATTTTCTGGTTAATATGCTGGCGGATGTTTATAAGACCTTGTAAAAATTAAATTTTGTTTATCGAGAAAAGAAGCTATCGTTTTAAACTTATATCAAGAAAATCTATACATTTTATGCTCAGTCTGCGCTCACTTTGAGCTTATAATCTCAAAGCGTGCTCGACAAATTCGCTAAAAATGTATAGATTTTTTGATTATCACATAATGCGATAGCTTTTTACTCTTTTAAGAAATCCTTCCGTTTTCCATCTCATACACTTTATCTGCAATCTTCATAGTAGACTGTCTATGAGATACCAACACCACTGTTTTTTCTCTACATTCTTCTTTCAATGCTTTTAATATCATGCCCTCATTTAAAGAGTCTAAATTGCTGGTCGGCTCGTCCAGCATAAGAAACGGAGCTTGATGAAGAAATGCTCTGGCAATTCCAATTCGCTGGCGTTCTCCGCCGGAAAGGATGTCTCCCAATTCTCCCACCTGTGTATCGTAGCCTTTGGGAAGCTTTTCAATAAAGCTATGAAGGGATGCTTTTTTCGCCGCCTCTATAATTTCCTCCTGAGATGCCTCCGGCTTTGCAAGCTTAATATTATTTGCTATGGTGTCATGAAACAAATAGGTTTCCTGTGTTACATAGGCTTCCATATCACGGAGATTTTTTGTATTGATGTCCTTTACATTTGTTCCCGAAATGTTTACTGCCCCTTTATCTGCATCCCAAAAGCGCATAAACAATTTTAAAAGTGTAGATTTTCCTGAACCGCTTTTCCCGTGAATACCGATAATTTTTCCTTTTGGCAGAGAAATGCTGTAATCTTTTAAAATCACTTCATCTTCATAAGAAAATGTCACCTGCTCACAAGACGCATTTTCAAAACTTACTTCTTTCTGTCCGAAAACTTCTTCCACCTTCGGCGCTTCTTCCAAAATAGACAATACACGTCCTCCGCTTGCCAGCGTCTGATTTAAGTTATTGGAAAGGTTAGAAAGCGCCACAACCGGTCCGAAAGAACCCATCATAGAGATTGTACATAGAACTACTGCATCTATGCTCATCTGCTGATTTTTATAAAGGAATAAAGTAAAAAATAGCATTCCAAAAGAGCTGAGTAAAATCAACAAATTGGTAACTGCTCTTGTGTTTCCTTCCATACGGTTTAACTCTTTTTGCTTTTTCAACAGTTCCAGTGATTTTTCAGACATTCCCTGTTTTCTGCTTTCTTCCTGCCCATACTGTATGGTTTCTTCCAAGCCTCTGAGAGAATTCAATACATAACTGTTTAATTCTCCAATGCCGGAACGAAATTCCATTCCCGTAGAAGCACTTTTTCTTCCATTCCACAGCGGTACGCCCACGCCTACCAAAAGATAAGAAACAAGCGCCCAAATACCTGCATAAATATGGTATCTTCCAATAAAAACTACCATAATAAGGGAGGTAGAAAATGCAATGACAATAGGGGAAATGGTATGTGCATAAAAAACTTCTAAAAGCTCAATATCATTGGTAATAATCGAAATTAAGTTTCCTTTGTCCTTGCCCTCTAATTTTGCCGGACACAGCTTCCTAAGAGCGACAAACACCTTATGACGGATAATTGCCAGTAATTTAAAAGCAATATAATGGTTGCATGCCTGCTCTGCATAGTGAAGAATACCCCTTAAAACCGCAAATGCAATTAAAATCTTAATATGGATTATCACAATCGCCGGTGTGTCAAAATACATCAGAGCTGTTCCCGCCAAAATCGTAAGAAAAATAGCGCATAAAAAACCGGCTACACCTAAAAAAATTGCTGCCAGCATAACATGTAAAAGTGGCAGGATAAGACCGATAAGCTGTCCCATGACTTTTATTCCGCTTCTTCTTTTCATGCTGATGCCTCCTGTTCTAATCCATAATTTTCCAGATTTTTCTGTGTCGTATACATTTCCTTATATGCTCCCTGCTGTTCCAGTAATTCTTTGTGTGTTCCTTTTTCTACAATTTTTCCTTCTTTCAAAACATAGATGCAATGGGATTTTTTCACGTTTGCCAATCTATGTGAAATCAGAAGCACTGTTTTTGTTTCTGCTAATCGGCGAATGACATCCATAATAATTTCTTCACTTTCCACATCAATATTGGATGCTGCTTCATCGAAAATATAAATTTCTGTGTCGTGGAGCAACGCTCTGGCAATACAAAGTCTCTGGCACTGCCCGCCTGAGAAATTGCTTCCTTTTTCTGCCAGCTTTGTAGAAAGACCTTCCTGCCCTTTCAAAAACTCCCATAAGTTTACTTTTTTTAATGCTTCTGTCATTTCCTCCTGTGTGGCATTGGGATTTCCCATGAGAAGATTTTCCTCTACTGTTCCTTTAAACAGATAACTGTTGTGTCTTACTAAAGTAACATGCTCCATTAAGCTCTTTTCTTTTATCTTCTTTAAATCCATGCCTCCCAGCAAAATGCGTCCCTCATACTGTCTGTTTCTTCCCAAAATCAAAGAAGCAACTGTGCTTTTTCCACACCCTGACTCTCCTACCAGAGAAACGAATTGTCCCTTTGAAATATGGAAGCTCACATTTTTTAAAATCGGACGTTCTTTTTCGTAGGAAAAGCTCACCTTTTCAAATGTGATGTCTAAGTTCTCTCCCGAAGCTTCTTCTGTTCCCTGTTCTCTTTCCGGCATATCCAACAGTCGGAAAATTTTATCACTGGCTACCATCCCATTCATTGCAATGTGAAAGAAAGAGCCCAGCAAACGCAGAGGAATAAAAAACTCCGCTGCCAACAGTAAAATAGCAAAAGCTCCTGCAAAACCCCAAGCTTCCGGCTATGTATTCCCTTACCACAACAATCATTCCAATGGCAGCTCCTCCGTAAGCCACTAAATCCATAACGCTGATGGAATTTAACTGCATAGTCAGCACTTTCATGGTAATGCTTCTGAACTTTTCTGCTTCTTCATCCATTTCCTGCGCTTTTCTTTCGTCAGACTGGTAAATTTTCAGTGTTGTAAGCCCCTGTAAATTTTCCAGAAAGCTGTCGCCTAATTCCGTATAACTGCCCCAATATTTTTTCAAAAGTCTTTTGGCAAATTTCTGTACCGCCACAATAGAAAGAGGAATAAGAGGCACACAAACGAGAAGTACCAGACTTGCTTTCCAACTGATAAAGGAGAGTACCGCAAATAGCGTAACAGGCGCTAATAAACTGTAAAAAAACTGCGGTAAGTATCTTCCAAAATACGTTTCTAACTGTTCCACACCTTCCACAGAAAGCTGTACCACCTCAGAAGTAGAAATCTGTTCTTTATAAGATGAGCCGAGGCGTACCAGTTTTTCATATATCTTTTCACGCAAAACTCTTTTTACGTCAGAGCTTGCCAGAAACGAAGCCTCTGCTGCTTTCTTGTCGCTTATCATTCTAAGGAAAATAACACTTACGCATATCATCCCCGTCAGAAAAAGCTGTCTGCCGGTTATACTACCAAATATGGCAGTATTCAAAAGCTGTCCTATGGCTAAAATTGCCACTATCTGTGCCAATAATCCCAGCCACTGCCAAAGTACATTTTGAACAATATATTTTTTAGACTCTTTTAGAAGTCCGATTAGTCTTTTTTTAATCATCTTCTCTCCTCTTTTCCCTAATTAAAGTTTTCCCCTGCTACACAGGTTTTCTTTACCGTCTTTATTCCCAAAGTAAAATAAAGAATATGAAACAGCCACACCGCTGCCAAAATTATTCTTCCAACAGGTACCTGCTCCATCATGACAAAGCCAATTCCCATGAAAAACGTCATAGAAAGCATGACGGTAAGCTTGGCTTTTCTTGTCATCTCTTTTTTATCCATAAAAGGCTCTAAATGCTTTTGATAAAGAGAAGTCTGTCGAAACCAGTTTTCCAGTTTTTGCGAGCCTCTTGCAAAACAATACAAGGCTGCCATTAAAAAGGAAACTGTTGGTAAAATCGGCAAAACAACGCCCACAGCTCCTGCCCCCATCATTAAAAATGCAATTCCTATCCACAATCCACGTTTTGTTTTTCCCATGATTTCCTCCGCATATTATTAGTTAGTTTAGACTTACTTTATTTCAGAAAAAGAGGCTGTCGTATTAAACAGCATTTGAATTATGCACTTAATGCGACAGCCCTCCAGTTAGTTATGGATAACTTTATATCATATTATACTTTATTTGTCAACAATTTTCTTATTTTTTATGAAAGTAAGGACAACTTTTTCTTTGCCGTATAAACAGATATTGCACAAATCACTGTAAATACCAAAAGAATAATTCCCATACTCCAGATGTTCACCATGAGCAAATCCTCTCTCATAACATTTCCCAGCGCTTTTACAGAAAAATAGGAGGTAATCATCATAAGAACAAAAGGGCAATAGTAAGTAAAACAAATTTCATTTCGTACAGATTTTCTCAGGCTTTTCTTTTGAATTCCCATTTTCTCTAAAATTTTGTATCGTTCTTTATCCTCATATACCTCATTGCCGATTTTCAAAAAGATAATACTTCCTGCTGCCAGTACAAGGGTTACAAACATAAAGATGCAAAGGGAATACATGACTCTTATCCAACTGTCCTGCCTTCCGTCTATCTGTGTATAATTTACGCCTGTAAATGCCTGTCCGTCCTCACTGCTTTGTGCCAGTGTATTCAGATATGATTTGGACGCCTCCATATTTTTCATATTCTCAATTCTATAATTGTAAAAATATGTAATGCTTCCTAAATTTTTCAGGCTTTCAAAGGTTTTATCACTGAGAATAAAAATCTTCGTATCGTTTTGCAGTGCTCCGAAATAAGGCGTATTATCTGCTTTTATCACGTCATACGTTTCACTTCCGATTTTTTGCTCGTAGTTTTCAATCGCACCACCTGATATATCCATCAGGACTTCATGAGAAAGCTCGATTGCCTGATTGTCCTTCAGCTCTTTATAAGCAAAAGGAAGTCCCGCTTTCTTCGCCGCTTGTTTCACATCTGAAAAAGCTACCAATCCATAAGCTGTATAAGTATATTTGCTGTGAACCACAGAAGGCTCTACCATAGCCACCTGCATTTCATTCCAGAATTTCACCTTATTCTCCTGCTCAATTCCCTTGGCAATTTCTTCTCCGTTTTTTTCTTCACTGCTTAATACCTGATAAGTATAAGTCTGGTCAAAATGTGTAAGCTTTTCATAGCGCTGTTTCATTGCTATGGAAATTGCCATGACAGTCACAGAGCAAATCATCAGCACCGTTACCATTGCATACGTTCTATAATTTTTTTTCATACGAAACGCCAGATTATTTACCCATAAAGTACGCTCTTTCTTATACAAATAATATTTGTTTCCGGAAAGCTTGCGAAGTATGGCAGGAATAAGACCGGAAAACAAAAGGTAAACCCCTACAATTACCAGAACAACAGCCCCTAAAGCATTTCCTAAAGAATTGAGATCTCCTGTATCCCACGCCAAATAATATCCAAAAAGCAGAATACCCACACCACCTGCAATTTTCAGAAATGTAATGATCCACTTTTCTTTCTGCATTTCCTGCTGTTTTGCACCGGAAAGCAAATTTAAGACACTGCTGGTCTTTAAAGTATGGTAGCTTTTTAAGGTCATCAGACCATAAATAACAAGAAACATTCCTGCTGTAATCAGTATCGCTTCCCATGAAAAAGAGAACTTAATGTCTACGCTGATGTCAGACAGCTTTAAAAGAAGCATTTGAAACAGCTTGGAAAACAAGACGCCTGTTCCAATCCCTGCAAGCAGTGAGAACAACCCGATAAATACCGACTCCAGCATATACATTTTTCCTATTCTTACATTATCCAGCCCCATAAAAATGTAAATTCCGATTTCCTTTTTCCTTTGGTTCAGAAAGACATTGGAAGCATACCAGATAAAGAAAAATAAAAATACACCGAATACTACGGATGCAGCCTGAACAATAATGTCAATATACTCTTTATTATAATTTTCCAGAACATCCATAGAGTCAGAATAAATAACACTTTGGAAATTAAAAAATACAAAAATTGAAAAAGTAAGGGAAAGAATTAACATTCCGTACTCCCTGACACTGCGTTTAAAGTTGGAAAAGGACAGAGATAAGAGCTTCATTCTCCCTCACCTCCCATGACTGCCAGCATCGTCATAATTTCCTCAAAAAATGCTTTTCTGCTGTCTTTTTGCGTCAGGCGGCTGTGAATTTTTCCGTCTTTTAAAAAGTATACCTGCTTTGCATAGCTTGCCGTATAACCGTCGTGAGTTACCATTAAAATCGTGGCATTTTCCTGCTCATTGGCATTTTTCAGACACCCTAATAAATCCTTTCCGGACTTGCTGTCCAGCGCTCCCGTAGGTTCATCTGCAAACAAAATACGTGGTTTTGTAATCAACGCTCTGGCGCTGGCAGCTCTTTGCTTTTGTCCTCCGGAAAGCTGATAAGGGTACTTTCTTAAATGAGACTCCAGTCCAAAATCCACGGCTCTTGCCTGCACCTTTCTGATAATTTCTCTTTGCGGCGCTCCGTTTAAGGAGAGAGGAAGGGCAATGTTATCCTGCACTGTCATATTATCCAGCAGATTATATTCCTGAAAAATAAATCCGATTTTATCTCGTCTTACTAAAGAAAGCTCCTTGTTGCTTAAAGCCGTAATATCCTGCCCTTCTAAAAGAATTTTCCCTGATGAAGGCTTATCTAAGGTAGACAGCATATTTAAAAATGTAGTTTTTCCTGCCCCACTTGGTCCCATAATGGCAATAAAATCACCCTCGTAAATGTCCATGCTGATGTCTTTCAGCACAGCAGTTTCATATCCTTTTTTTCCGTAATTCTTGGAAAGATTTCTGACTTCTAAAACTTTTTTCATGATACTTACCTCCTAATCTGTATCTTTATTTTAGCAAAGAGGTTTCAAAAAATCCTTTCATTTATCCAACAGTTTTCTTTCCAATCTAACATTTCTGTAACATACGGCTACATCATAAAATGTTCTGCCATATCGCAAAATCCCAGTTCAAAACAGCTTCCTCTTTCTTGTGTCGGTACTGCTTTTAAAGAAAGGTTCAGCATTTTTCCTATTTTTCCTGCAAAATAAAGTCCCATTCCCGTTGAATGATAATCCCCTTTTCTCAAATTTTTTCCCACATATCCTTTATCAAAAATGTAAAGTAAATCCTCCTTTGAAATTCCAATTCCGTTATCTTCCACCCTTAAATACACCTGATTTTCTCCCTGCTTTTCACAGGAAAATACAAGCTTTGGATTATCGGTTCTGTACTTTATGGCATTAGCTACCAGTTGATCCAAAAGGTAAACCAGCCACCTTTTATCACTGTATACCCATACGTCTTTTACGTCTAAAATCATTTCAAAGCCATACTGGATAAGAAAATAAGATTGATTTTTCACTGCTTCTTTTACCGCTTCTTCCAGAGAAATCCGCTCCATACATACATCGTTTTCAGGTCTTTGCAGCTTGCTTCCCATAAGCACGGTATGAAGTAAATTTTCCATGCGTACAATGCAGTCCTGCATTTCTTTTTTTAGAGAAGCTTCCTGATTTCTTCCGTTCATAAGGCGCAAAGCAGCAAGGGGAAGCTTTATTTCATGTGTCCATTTGGTAATATAATCGGACAGATTTTCCAGCTTTTCTTTACACTCCAAAAGCTCTTTATCCGTATATGCAAGAAGCTCCTTCTGTTCCTCTTCCTGCTTTTTCTTCTTTTTCCATTGGCTGTAATCCCCAATCAAAAGAATTGTACCAAAGGCTGCAAGCAGCACATCCAGATACAAAACATCCTGTCCGTAAAGGGCTGTGGCACAGAGCTGTGTCAGGTATACATTTAGAAAAACAACAAACCCAACGCCTATAAGAAATGCCGTCAATCGGTCTTTTAAATATTTCTTCATTCTAAATAATACCCTTTCCCTTTTCTGGTATGAATACAGGAAATCCCCTCTGTCGCAGCACAAATTTTGCTTCGAAGTCTGGATATTAACACCGTCAAAGAGGCATCTGTCACATATTCATCTGTATTCCACAATCCCTGCATCAATGTTTCTCTGTCTACCACCTGACCTTTATAATCTGCTAAAATACTCATAATTCTGTTTTCGGATTTTGTCATTTCTATGGGCTCATTTTTATAGAGTAAAATCCCTTGTCCACGGTCATAAATAAGTTCGGACTCCAGATATTCTCTGTCACTTTGGACATACTCATAGCTTCTTCTTAAAAGAGAACGTATCTTCACCAGCAAAATCTCTGCATCAAAAGGCTTTTCCACATAATCATCTCCGCCGGAAACCATTGCCATGACCTTATCAGAGTTCTGGTCTCGGCTGGATAAAAACAAAATGGGAACTTTTGATATGCTTCTAATCTTCTGACACCAGTAAAATCCGTCATAAAAAGGTAAATTGATATCCATAAGAACCAAATCGCAATGACTGTTTTCACACTGCTTATCTACCTCTGTAAAATCTTCCAGATACTCTCCCTCAAAGCCCCATCGTTGGCAGAGGCGCAAAATTTCCTCTGCCAATACAAAATCATCTTCCACAATTAAAATTTTCATGTTCATCACCCGGTTTTATCTTACACTTTTCTCTTCCGTTTGCACAGCCCTAATGGCTAATGTTGCAAAAATGTTAGTTTGGCAGTAAAGAGCGAAAATAAAATCCCCCAAAAAACAACAAGGCTGTCGCTTTAAACATTATTCCAAAATATTTAATGCGACAACCTCATTTATCTCATGCAGAAGTTATTTTTTAATTTTCTATCAGTACAACTCTTGCTTCGTAAGGTTTCAATATTCCTGTCTCATGATTTTTGTAATTGGCAATCATTTCTTTACCGCCTGCTGCTCCCTCAAACAAAGTACACGGTACTTTTTTATCGCTGAAATTACAAGCTACAATTAAAGTCTGATTTCCCAGTTTTCTCCGGTATGCGTAAATATTTTCATCGTCTTCCAGAAGACCTTCAAAAATACCGTCCACAATAATTTCATATTCCTTACGCATCTGTATTAATTTCTGATAATAATAGAACACGCTGTCTTTATCTTCCAAAGCCGCCTTTGCATTAATCTGTAAATAATTAGGATTTACTTTAATCCATGGGGTGCCTGTGGTAAATCCTGCATTTTCACTATCGTCCCACTGCATAGGAGTTCTGGCATTATCACGGCTGACTGCCTTTAAAGCGCTCATCATTTCTTCCTCTGTAAGAAGACCATTTTCTGTCATCTCTTCAAAAGCATGAATACTTTCGATGTCACGGTAATCTTCCAGTTTATTAAAATAAGCATTTGTCATACCAATTTCTTCACCCTGATAAATATAAGGTGTTCCTTTCATCAAATGAAGACAGGTTGCCAGCATTTTAGCTGAAAGTTCACGATACATTGGTCCGTCATTTCCAAAGCGAGACACAGCTCTTGGCTGGTCGTGGTTATCCCAATAAAGACTGTTCCATGCTTTTCCCTCCAACTCTGTCTGCCATTTATTCAATATTTTTCTCAAATCTCTGAGTTTAAATCTCTCGTCTGTCCATTTTCCATTCTTTCCAGATGTAATGTCTGTATGTTCAAACTGGAATACCATGTTTAGCTCAGTTCCGTCTAAATTAGCATATTTTTTTGCTTCTTCTACAGTAACGCCAGACGCTTCACCAACCGTAATCAAATCATACTTGGAAAGCACTTTTTGGTTCATTTCCTTTAAATACTCATGGACATGAGGACCATTGCAGACAAAAGGGCCAAAATCACCATATAAGCCATTATGAGAAACTCCGTCAGGATAGGCAGGATCTTTAGAAATCATGCTGATAACGTCCATACGAAATCCATCTACACCTTTCTCACACCACCATGTCATCATATCAAAAACTTCTTTTCTGACTTTTTCATTTTCCCAGTTTAAATCAGGCTGTTTCTTAGAAAAGCAATGTAAATAGTACATTTCTGTTTCCTTATCATATTCCCATGCAGAACCGCCAAAACATGCTCCCCAGTTATTTGGCTCTTTCCCGTTTTTTCCTTCTTTCCAGATGTAGTAATCACGATAAGGATTATCCTTTGACTTTCTGCTTTCTACAAACCATGGGTGTTCATCAGAAGTATGGTTCACTACCAAATCCATAACCAGCTTTATTCCTCTTTTATGCATCTCTGAAAGCATTTCATCAAAATCTTCCATTGTTCCAAAATCTTCCATAATTGCCTGATAATCGGAAATATCATATCCATTATCATCATTAGGAGACTGATAAACAGGAGACAGCCAAATGACATCTACGCCCAGTTCCTTTAAATAATCGAGATGTTGAGTAATTCCCTTAATATCTCCAATTCCGTCTCCATTGCTATCTGCAAAACTCCTTGGATAAATTTGATAAATTACACTATTTTTCCACCATGTTTTATTCATAATATGTACCTCACAGTTCTTTTTCGTTACTTTCAGTATAAAAAAACTCTTTCTTAAAATCTTGCAATATGTTACTCTTTATTTGTACTATATTCACTTTTATTTACGTAATTACAAGAAAGGGCGAAATTATTATGTATAAAATTAACATTCAGGAAGAAAATCCACACGGAACACCTTACTTTCCTTTCCAGGCTCTGTCTCAAGAAGATTTTTGCGGACAATACTTCGCCCCTTACCACTGGCACGAAGAAACAGAATTTATATATATTACTAAAGGAAGCCTGATGCTTCGCACAGAAACCAACTCCCAGCTTTTAACAGAGGGAAATGTATATTTTATCAATCCCGGTATGGTTCATGGGATTTTCGGTCATAGTGAAGTTTCCCACCATTATGCTCTTTTATTTCCCATGTCATTTTTAAGTTTTTCTCAATATGATATTTGTCAAAATGAGCTTCTTACTCCTTTACTGTCAAAAAAGCTGCTGTTTCCTGAAGGAAGTTCTCTCTCTTTGGAAATCAGCCTGCAAATTGGTTCTTTGATATCAAAAGCGGCCAGGCTCTATTTAGAAGACACCTCTGCCAATACTGCACTTTCCATAAAAATTATACTCTTGCAGATATTGGAAATTCTATTTCAGGAACACGCCTTTTCTTCTGCCCAAAAGCATGAATCTGAAAAAGATTTTGAAAATCATTCTTTAAAATCTGTGTTTTCCTATATAGAAAAGCATTATATGGAGCCTGTAACACTGGAAGCTCTTGCAGAATGTATTCCTCTGAATAAAAATTATTTCTGCAAATTTTTCAAAGAAAAAGTAGGCAAAACACCTTTTGCCTACTTAAACGAATATCGTATTAATCAAGCTGCTGCTCAGCTTTTAAAAACTCCTGCACCTATTACGGAAGTTGCACTCAATAATGGATACGAAAACATCAGTTATTTTGTACGTCAATTTAAGCACTATAAACACTGTACACCTTCTGACTTCCGTACTTCTGCAAAATTCCAGAGTAATTTAATATCGAATTCTGTCAATCAGTGACTCTTTTTTCACGTTTCTGCTGAGCATAAAGGATAATCCAATCTGAAGAACTGCCAAGACAAAAATCATGACTAAAATTTCCACACCCGGGAAGTGATAAACGTCAAATCCTGTTAATCCTGCTTTCTTACCATACAGGAAAAGTCCGTATCCCGCAGGAATTCCCACAACCAGAGAAATCACTATGCTTCCCAGTGTAAACAGCAGACCTTCATTTCTCAGCATCTTGTTTAACTGCTGATTTGTCATTCCCACTGCCTGTAATACACCCAGCTCTCTCTTTCTTGTAATAACATTTAAAATCATGGTATTTGCCATATTCATAAAAGTAATCATTCCGATTAACAGCAGGAAGCTGTAACCCATAGTTTTCATCATTGCCATCATTGAGTCGAGAGACTCCACTTCCCCTTCAAAGCTGCTTAATTCATAATGGTCTTTGTTTTCCAAAAGCTCTTTTATGGCGGCTTCTACATTTTTACTCTCTGATTTCTTGCAATCTACCCAGATTGTTCCGATGTTTTCCTCTGCATCAGCAAATCCAAGATTTTTATAAGTATCTTCTGTAATTCCCCATACTCTATCGCCCTTTCTTTTTGATGATATAGAAAGTATAAAACATCACTCTTTCATCATTCTTTCAATTCATAAAAAAAGTCTTACATTTTCGTAAGACTTTCATACGGAAGCTGTATCACAAATACACTTCCCTGCTGTTTTTTCTCTTTTCTTTCCACAAAAGCCATTCCCTTATGTGCATCCACAATTTTTCTGGTAAGGTAAAGTCCGACACCACTTCCTTCTTCCTTTTGCACATATTCGTTCTCGCTTCTGTAAAATCTCTGAAAGATTTTATGATATTCTTTTTTCGGAATACCTATTCCCTCATCTGCAATCTCTATTCTTAAAAAATTCACCCATTTCTTAACAGCAATTATAATCTTCGTGTTTGGCTCGCTATATTTCACCGCATTTTCCAGAATGTTTAAAATTGCTTCTTTCAACCACTTACTGTCGTGCATGATTTCCAGATTTTCAATTTCCTCAAAAACGTCCATCTCAATTTCTATTGCCTTTGCATCTGCCTTTTCCCATATTCCGTTCACTGCTGCTAAAATGGTTTCGAAAATCTTTCCGTTTTTTAAGGAAATATCAATCAGCCCTGCTTCCATTCTGGAAATATTAACCAGTACTGCTGAAAGCTGCTCCAAATTTTGAAGCTGCTTCTCCATACGCTTTTCAAATTCTCTGCGTTCCTTCTGGGTGAGTGTTTCGCTTTCCAGCACCTCAAAACAGGATTTTAAAGCAGCAATAGGTGTTTTTAACTGATGGGAAATATCCGTTACCATTTCCTTTGTCTTCTCTTTTTCATCCTGCGCCTTTCGCAAAACACTCTGCGTATGGCTGTCCAATCTCTCCAATGCCTCGTAGGCAGGATTACTGATTTCTAAATTTAAAAGCCCTTTTCCTTTATCAATATCTTCCACTGCCTCTGCTATTTTCCATTGTCTTTCCTGCATTTCTCTCTTTGAGCACTTATATTCCTGCAAAACAGCTCCTGCATATACAAGATAGCACAGAGACAAAATTATTCCTGTGAAAATTCTTTTCTGCTGATACTCTTTGCCATAAATATTACTTTCCAGTCTTTCATAGCCGTATTGCTTCTGAAATTCTTTTACATTTATATCAACAGGCTCACCTTTTAAAATTGCAAAAGGCGTTTGTCCGTCTGTTTCTTCTCTCGTCATTTGAGCTGCCAATGCCAGTTTTTCTTTATAGGAATGATACTCCATTCCGGTAATTGCCGACCACCCCAGTAAAAAGAGCAGTCCCCCCAATAGCAGCTTTCGCAAAATCCTTATCCTGTCGTTTCTTTGATTTTCTATCTCTTGATACATTCCTTGTTCCATATATAGCCAAGTCCTCTTACATTGCGAATATACTCCGGCTTACCCGGATTTTCTTCTATTTTTTCTCTGAGTCTGCGGATATTTACTGCCACGGTATTTTCGTCTACAAACTCTCCGTCTAAATCAAAAATACCTTGTAAAATCTGGTTTTTTGATAAAATCTGCTTTGGATTATCTAAAAATAATTTCAGCATCTTCCACTCATTCTTTGTAAATTCTATATTTTCCTCACTGTCCCGTCTCTTTGCCGTCATTTCATCAATGGAAAAGCTCCATTCTCCAGACTCCAGAAGCTCTGCCCGCTTCTTTTCCGTTCTTTTGAAAAACACATTCACCTTCAGCAATAATACCGACAAGCTAAACGGCTTTGTCACATAGTCGTCCGCTCCCGCTTCATATCCCATAACCTGATCAAATTCTTGGTCTAAGGCAGTGAGACAAATGATATATACGTTGCTTTTTTCACGCACTTTTCTGATAAAGTCCAATCCGTTTCCGTCCGGTAAATTAATATCACAGATAATCATTTCAAAAGGATGTGCCAAAAATAATTCCCAGCCCTCCTGTATGCTCTTTGCGCTGGAAACCTCATATCCTTCTCTGGACAGGGAAAATTCAATTCCTCTGTTTACGCTGTCTTCGTCTTCTAAAACTAATATTGATGCCATTTTTATTTCTCCGCTTATAATGAACTACAAATTTATTATTATATCATTCATCTTATCATAAAATTCATTTAATCAATTTCTATCTCTAAACTATCCAGCAATGAAACCACCTCCGGATAAGAAAATTTCGCCTGTTTCAGTTTATTAGAAGGTATATCAATGATATATCCCCTGCTATCTCTAAAATCTGCTTTACGAATATCGCTGTTATGAATTTGCGTTTCCTCTAATCGGCAACTTTTAAAATTGCTTTCCTTCAAATCACATTCATCAAACAAGCTTTCCTGTATGATATTACCGGAAAAATCAAATTTTTTCAAATTCATATCACTAAAGGTATTGTATTTCAAATAACAATTTTCTATTTTTTCAAGAGCACGGGCGTATTTTCCGGATGGAAGAAGTCCGCCCCAGTGTATCCCTATCAAATTGCATTTTTTAAATTCCGCATTTTTGATTTCTGAATATTGAGCACTTAGACTTACAATATTACAATTGTAAAATTTACAATTTACAAAGGTACAATTTATAATTTTACAATCTTCAAAACTACAATTTTCAAAATCGCAGTCTATAAACTTGAAGTATTCCATTGTTTCGCTTTGAATTTTTTTCTCCCGAATTACTTGTCCTTCAAAATATGTCTCTTTCATAATAAAGTTTCCTTCACCTTTTATTTTCTCATCTATAATAATGGATAAAAATAAATGAATTGCTTTGACAAAACTTTCTTCTAAAGTGCTGAAAAGGCTACTAAATATCTTGCAATAAATAGCAGCCTGCTCTTAATATCCTATTTTGTTGTCAGCATGTTGTTATGTATTTCTTCAATTTGTTCTCTGGTTAAGCCAGTACCTTTCATAATCATAAGCATATCTGCCCCTGCTTTAACAAGATTTTCTGCAATTTCAAGAGTACGCTTATTTACTGCTTCTACCCTTTCTTCCTCATATAATCTGGCTACTTTCGTCATACTTAAATACCTCTTTACTTACTTTGCATAGTCCTTCCAATACAGTTTGTTCAATTATTATGCAAACTCTTTCTCCTTAAATCATAATGTATCTCTTTATCAAAACAGTTTCCTTTCAATTACTTCTTTCTGTTTTTTCTGAAGTAAGAAATCTCCGACCATTTCATAGAACTCCTTTTGTTCTTCTGTTTCAGCCTCTAGTACAAGTTGTAATGTATCTTCTGGTTGTAATTTTTCTATTTCTTGATATAATTTTTCATATTTCTTTACATCACACATAACAACACTTCCTTCTTTAAATAATCTTTGATATATTATAACAGTTTCCAATGAGTTCAGTCAAAGGCAATGAGCCGGCTAACACCATTGGATTGTCTGACATTATAACTCTGAGGAGCAGAGATGCCAATATCAGATTTTAGGGTGTGTTTCTATGGGGCTATTAGTGTATAAATGGGTGATTTTTAGGGCTATTAATGTGTCTTTGAATTGCAAAAAAATAGAAATCGGCTACATTTTCATCTGTAAGACCGATTTCTATCCCATTTTTTACAAAATACAGAATACCCTACTTTCCCACAAATCCAGTAAAATCAAGGGGTTTTAGGCATCTTTTTCTAAGCCGCTTAAGCGTATAGCCTGGTCTGCTGCAATCAGGTTATCAATAATCTCCTGAATATCACCATTCATAATACTGTCCAGCTTATGAAGTGTCAGCTTAATTCTATGGTCTGTCACACGTCCCTGCGGGAAGTTATAAGTTCTGATTTTTTCAGAACGGTCGCCTGTCCCTACCTGACTTCTTCTTGCCTCTGCTTCTGCATCATGACGTTTCTGAAGCTCCATATCATACAAACGGGAACGCAGTACCTTTAAGGCTTTATCCTTATTCTTTAACTGTGATTTCTCATCCTGACAGGAAATTACAATTCCCGTAGGAATATGTGTCAGACGCACTGCGGAGTCTGTGGTATTGACACACTGACCACCATTTCCGGATGCCCTGAAAACGTCAAACTTACAGTCATTTAAGTCCAGTTCAAAGTCAATTTCCTCTGCTTCCGGCATAATTGCAACCGTAATTGTAGAAGTATGAATACGTCCGCCGCTTTCTGTTTCCGGCACACGCTGTACACGATGTACACCACTTTCATATTTCAGCTTGGAATAAGCGCCCTGTCCGTTAATCATGAATGTCACTTCCTTGAAACCGCCAATTCCGTTTTCATTTAAGCTTAACATCTCTGTTCTCCAGTTCTGAGACTCCGCATATTTTACATACATTCTGTAAATCTCAGCCGCAAACAAAGCTGCTTCATCACCGCCTGCTCCCGCTCTGATTTCCACGATAACGTTTTTATCATCATTAGGGTCCTTTGGTAAAAGAAGAATTTTCAGCTCCTGTTCTAATTCTTCAATACGCTTTTTCGCATCAGAAAGCTCCTCTTTTAACATTTCACGCATTTCTTCATCAGACTCTTCATTAAGCAGCATCAAGCTGTCCTCTACGGTTTCCTTGCAGTTTTTATACTCTGTATAAGCATCTGCAATAGGCTGCAACTCACTCTGCTCTTTCATGAGCTTCTGAAATCTTGTTGTATCATTTGCCACAGTGGGCTCATTTAACTCATTTAAAATTTCTTCAAGGCGGACTAAGATGTCCTCTAATTTATCAAACATGTTGTTCCTCCTTCTTTATTCGTCCTGTTACTACTCTGTCAAGCCCTGCTAAATCCTGCAAAACCTGAACTTCCTCATATCCATTCTTTTTCATAAATTCCGATACTGCTTTTCCCTGGTTGTAACCGATTTCAAAAGCCAATATCCCGTTGTGGTTCAGATATTTTCCTGCCTGCGCTGTAATTTCCCTGTAAAAGAACAGTCCGTCCTCTGTACCGTCCAGCGCCATACGGGGTTCATACAGCTTTACCTCGTCCATCAGCCCTTCAATAACAGCAGTTTCAATATACGGCGGATTTGAAACGATGATATCATAAGTCCCCGATACTTTGTCAAACAAATTGCTCTGTACCCAAGAGGCTTCTATTTCAAGCTCTCTGCCGTTTCTCTGTGCCACTTCAAGAGCTTTTTCAGATAAATCCACGCCTGTTCCTGACGCTTTTTTTAAATTTGCCAGCAATGCCAATAAAATACAGCCGCTTCCCGTACACATATCCAAAAGCTTCAGATTTTCTCTTCCTTTTGACAAATTTAAAACCTGTTCTACCAAAATTTCTGTATCCTGTCTTGGAATGAGTACATTTTCGTTTACAAAAAATTTCATTCCGTAAAAATAAGCTTCCTTGGTAAGCTGTTGCAGAGGAATATGTTTTCCTCTCTGTTCAATCAGCCTTTGATACTTTTCCATATCCTCCTGACTGATTTCGTCATCCTCGTGCACAAAATACCAGCTTCTGGATATCCCTGATACATGCTCTAAAAGAAGCCAGGCATCCAGCTTTGCATCTTCTATTTTACATTCCAAAAGTCTTTGTTTTCCATACTCTAAAGCGTCTTTGTATGTCTTCATCAACATTCCTCGTCTATTTTCACATCAGGAAAGTTCTCTCTTAGATATGCTTTCCAGTCGAACACCGCTTCCACTGCCTGAATTGCCACCTCAGCCATGTCCGGTGTAGGTTCTTTTGTTGTAAGCTTCTGAAGCGCCATACCCGGTTTTGAAAAAAACGCCACAATGGAATTATCGCTGTTTCCTGCCAATCGGATAACCTCATAAGAAACTCCTGCAATAACCGGAACCAGTAAAATACGAACCAGCACACGAAGCCACATAGTTTTTATTGGAACCACTGCAAAAAATCCCAAAAAGAAAATAATACTGATAATAATAACAAAAAACAAAAAGCTGGTTCCGCATCTCTTATGAAATCTGGAGCTTTTCATAACATTTTCTACATTCAGCGGAAGACCATGCTCCACACAGTTAATACATTTATGTTCTGCTCCGTGATACATAAAGACTCTCTGTATATCCTGCATTTTGGAAATCAACAGCATATAGGCTAAAAACAGAGCAATTCGCACTCCTGCCTCTGCCAATGTTACCCCTGTTTCGGAAACGCCTATATTCCGAAGCAGACTTGCCAACAAATACGGCAAAACGATAAACAATCCCACAGACAGCACAACAGACAAAATAACCGTTCCGGTCATCAGAGCTTTATCTGCTTTTTCTTTTTTTGCCAGCTCTTTTTCCTTTTCTTCCCCTTCCAGCTGCTCTCTCTTTTTCAAATCTTCCTCATCTTCAAAAAAAGTGGCAGAGTACATCAGGCATTTTGTTCCTACCACCAGAGAGTCAATAAAGCTAAAAACGCCTCGCAGAATAGGAAGCTTCTGAAGACTCTTGCATTTTACAACGCTTTTATAGTCTTCAACCTTTACCTCTATTTCTTTATCCGGCTTTCTGACTGCAACAGAATATACGTCCTTATGGCGCATCATAATTCCTTCCATTACAGCCTGTCCGCCAATGTTTGATGATTTCATGTTTTCCTCCAAACACAATAAGAGGCTGAAGTTGTAAAACCTCAGCCTCTCCTACCTCTTATTTATTCATGCCGTATTTCTTATTAAATTTATCAATACGTCCACGAGCCTGTGCAGCTTTCTGCTGTCCTGTATAGAAAGGATGACATTTAGAGCAAACTTCCACGCGGAGCTCAGACTTTGTAGAACCTGTCTTAAATGTATTTCCACAGTTGCATGTTACTGTACATTCCTGATAATTTGGATGGATTCCTTCTCTCATTTTATTCACCTCTTATATATTTTTATTATTTATATTGTTTTATTGCGTTTTCAAATTCAAACAGCTTTTGCAGTATATCATATTCTCATAATAATTGCAAGTGTTATTCCCGAAATCCTTTATTCTTTATGAAAGAATTCGTTGTTTTTTGATTGTCTGAACAAATTCCGCATTATCTTTTGTTCTGGCAAACATATTTAAGATGTTTTCTGTGGCTTCTTCGCTCTTCATGCCGTTTAATGCCTTACGCATAATGTCCACTGCTTCCTGTTCCTCAGCAGTTAAAAGCAGGTCTTCACGCCTTGTCCCTGATTTGGCAATATCAATAGCGGGAAAAACTCTCTTTTCCTGAAGCTTTCTGTCAAGAACCAGCTCCATGTTGCCCGTTCCTTTAAATTCTTCGTATACCACATCATCCATCTTGCTGCCTGTATCTACAAGCGCTGTTGCCAAAATAGTAAGGCTTCCGCCCTCTCTCATATTTCTTGCCGCACCGAAAAATCTCTTTGGCATGTGAAGCGCTGCCGGATCAAGACCACCGGACAAAGTACGTCCGCTTGGCGGCACTGTCAGGTTGTAGGCTCTTGCCAGTCTGGTAATACTGTCTATGAAAATCGTAACATCTTTTTTATGTTCTACCAAACGTTTTGCCCTTTCAATGGTCATCTCAGACACACGTTTATGGTGCTCCGGAAGCTCATCAAATGTAGAATAAATAATCTCTACATTTTTGCCCTTAATTGCTTCTTTGATATCGGTAACTTCCTCCGGACGTTCATCGATTAACAGGATAATCAGGTGCATTTCCGGATTATTCTTTAAAATGGACTTCGCCGCATCCTTTAAAAGTGTTGTCTTACCTGCTTTTGGAGGAGATACAATCATTCCCCTCTGTCCTTTTCCGATAGGGCTCACCAAATCCGTAATACGCATAGCCATACTTCCGCCCGGACGTTCCAAATGCAGACGCTCATTTGGGAAAATCGGAGTCATATCTTCAAAGTTCATACGATGTATTTCATTGGCTTTGATGTCGTTAATATGTGTAACATATAAAAGCGCTGAAAATTTCTCATTCTGACTTTTTACTCTTGTATTTCCTTTTAAAATATCTCCTGTTTTCAAATTAAAACGGCGAATTTGAGACGGTGACACATACACATCATTTTCTCCCGGCAGATAATTATCGCTTCGGATAAATCCGTAACCGTCAGGCAATACCTCTAAAATTCCCTTTACCGTAATACCGCTGTCTAATTCAGACTGCTCCATCGGCGCTCTGGAGCTTTTTGCTTCTTCCGTTTTATTTTCTGCGCTCTTTGTTTCAACTGTTTTATTTTCCATACTTTTCTCTTTCTGGTCTTCTTCTACCATACGCTCTACCAGCTCACTTTTTTTCAATGTGGAAATTCCTTTTAAGCCTCTGGCTTTTGCCACTTCCTTTAATGCTCCAAGTGACAGGGACTCATATTTTTCTCTCATTCTATATTCCTTTCCGAACTTATACCTTTTCTTCAATTATTAGTTATTTGGAAATATTTTGTCTGAATTGACCTGATTTTAAATCTTGAAATTTTCAAAATCCGTACTGATACGTTATTAGCATAACATACTTTTTCGAAATTTGCAAAGTATTTGTTGGCGAAAAAAAGCCGGTATAGATTTTTCTCCATACCGGCTGTCTTTTTAAAGCTATTCTACTGTTTATTTTGCACAGAAGCTTCCACATTCTGTTTCTGAACATTTGCACGCATTTCTTCCTGCGATGGTGATTTCTTCTGCGTCGCATCTTTCATCTTTGTTAAAAGTACATTCACAAGCCTTGCACTCTACCTGAATATGAGGAGTTGCACTACCGCATCCACAGCTATTGCTTGCGCTTTCTCTTTTTTCCACAAAGCTTTTACAGGATGTGCCCTCGGACATCTTTGCAGTTCTTCCGTCTACCAGAATATCGCCTTTTGCACAATACTCATCTTTGTTATACAAACAGTTCTTAACAGTACAATTTAATAATGGCATCTTACTACCTCCTGAATTTTAATTTATCAGTGATAGTATTTTCCTTTTCTGCAATTCTATACTCTATTTTTCAATTCTGTTCCCCTGAGCATCTACTTCGATTTTACGGATTTCCTTTGTACGGATTTCCTTGCAGATTGCATCAATAAATTCAGATAATGGTTTCTGTCCTTCATCCCCTAAATAACGGCTTCTTACAGAAACAACTTTATCCTCTTCCTCTTTTGCTCCCACAACCAGCATATAAGGAACTTTTTCAAGACGTGCTTCTCTAATTTTATAACCGATTTTTTCAGAACGATTATCCACGCTGGAACGAATTCCGTTAGCTTTTAACTGTTTCTGAACTTCATTTGCATAATCTCCGTATTTCTCAGAAATAGGAAGTACACGAACCTGTTCCGGA
Source organism: uncultured Blautia sp. (assembly GCA_900539145.1). GTDB lineage: Bacteria > Bacillota > Clostridia > Lachnospirales > Lachnospiraceae > Blautia. The sequence continues at coordinate 39,753 of UQAX01000009.1, read as the reverse complement.
CACAGCCATGTTGGGAATAATCCGGCATATTTCTCAATCAGCCATGCCAGTGTTCTTTCATAGCATCCCATAGAAGTTCTGTGAATAATATACGGACGTTTCTTATCTCCGTTTTCATCAATGTAATACATATCAAACTGCTCTGCCAAAAGCGCATCCCACTGAATGGTAATCATGGTATCTTCTTTTCCATATACGTTCTTTGCGTTGATATCTACTTTTGGTCCGTAGAAAGCAGCTTCTCCCACATCTTCCACAAAAGGAACACCAAGCTCTGTCAGAATATTTCTGATATGACCTTCTGTTTCTTCCCAAACCTCCTGTTCACCGATATATTTTTCTTTGTTTTCCGGATCCCATTTTGATAAATGGTAAGTAACATCCTCTGCTACGCCTAATGTTTCCAGACAATGTTTTGCCAGTGCTAGACAGCCTTTAAATTCTTCTACCATCTGATCCGGTCTTACAACTAAATGGCCTTCTGAAATAGTAAACTGACGAACTCTTGTCAGACCGTGCATTTCACCGGAGTCTTCGTTTCTGAACAATGTAGAAGTCTCACCGTAACGGATAGGCAGTTCTCTGTAAGAATGCTGATTTGCTTTATACACATAATACTGGAATGGGCAAGTCATTGGACGCAGAGCAAATACTTCTTTGTCCGTTTCCTCATCGCCCAGTACAAACATACCTTCTTTATAATGATCCCAGTGACCTGAAATTTTATACAAATCACTTTTTGCCATTAACGGTGTTTTTGTACGAACATAGCCCCATTCATTATCTTCCAAATCTTCAATCCATCTCTGAAGCTCTTTCAGCATAATCACGCCTTTTGGCATTAAAAGCGGAAGTCCCTGTCCGATAACATCAACAGTTGTGAATAAGCCCATTTCACGACCTAATTTATTGTGGTCTCTCTTTTTCGCTTCTTCTAACTGCTCTAAATATTCGTTTAATTCATCTTTTTTGCCAAAGGCTGTACCGTAAATACGGGAAAGCATTTTGTTCTTTTCATCGCCTCTCCAATAAGCACCTGAAGAAGAAATCAGCTTAAATGCTTTTACGCCCTTTGTACTCATTAAGTGAGGTCCTGCACATAAGTCTACAAAATCTCCCTGAGAATAGAAGGAAATTTCTTCTCCTTCCGGTAAATCTTTAATCAGCTCTACCTTATAATTCTCGCCTTTTTCTTCCATGAATTTGATGGCTTCTTCTCTTGGCATTGTATAACGCTCAATCTTTGCACCTTTTTTGATGATTTTCTTCATTTCTTTTTCCAGTGCATCTAATTCCTCACGGCTGAAAGACTCATGGTCAAAGTCATAATAAAATCCTGTGTCAATAGAAGGTCCGATTGCCAGCTTTGCTTCCGGATATAAATTTTTCACAGCCTCAGCCAATACATGAGATGCTGTATGACGAAGCGCTGCCAGACCTTTTTCATCATTTGCTGTTAAAATGTTTAATTCACAATCTTCTGACACCTGTGTTCTTAAATCTACTACTTCTCCGTTTACTTCACCTGCACAGGCTGCTCTTGCAAGACCTTCGCTGATATCCAGCGCAATTTCATATACAGACTTGCTTTCAGCGTACTCTTTTTTTGAACCATCTTTTAATGTAACAATCATTTTCATTCTCCTCTCTTTCTTTTTGCAGGAAAGGAGTGATAAATATAAAAAAACTCCGTCCCCTGCTGCCTGTTTCTGACTGCAAGGGACGGATTATTCTCACAATTATCCGCGGTTCCACCCTTTTTGTTAAAAGCGAATGCTTTACTAACCACTTCATTTAATGATAACGGAATTACCGGACCGGATTAGGGCCACTCAGAGGTAGTTTTCAAATGCTTCCGTGACAGAGTGCTTTCAGCATACACACTCCTCTCTGTGACCTTTCACATTTTACTCGTCTCGTCAACGTGTTCTCTTTCTATCCACATAATATATCCTATATCTTTTATTTGTCAACCTCTTTTTCTACAAATTTCCCACCAGTCTGTCCTTCATTACACCAAAAAATTCCCGCAGCAAGTAATTTGCCTGTAAAAATCGAGAGTTCTTTGCTGAACTTCCATAAACCTTGCACTGCATTTTCTTTTGAGCAATCCTGCTGCCCCGATAGACATGAAATCCATTGGTAACAATTCCGATTTTCAACTCCTTTAAAACCTTTTTACTGTCCTGCTGAATAATTGGCACGGTAAACGCAATATTCTGCTCTGTGTTTCTGGATTTGGCTTCTAAAAGCATACGACCGGATGCAACACCTTTTCTTTCAAGCTCTTCTGCCATACATTGGGCTTCCGAAATCTCCTCGTCCTCCCCTTTTCCGCCTGAAAGAACAGTCTTCGTCTTTTCATTTTCACGTAAATATTTCTCTGCTCTGTCAATGCGATACTGCAAAGATTTGCTGGGTATCCTTCCGTTTACCTGCGCTCCCAACACCACAATATAATCCAGATTTTTCACTTCTTCTTGTCTCATGGCGCTGATAATCAAATACTCCGTAAACGCCAATAACAGCAAAAATCCCCCTACAAAAATCCCTGTTAAAACACTTAACCATACCGGAATTTCTATTTCAAAATAAATACAGCTTCCTGCCAGAAAAAATCCGCTGCCAAACAACAGCCATACCAGCGGAAACTTAGAAGATAATCCCGTCATCCTCCAAATCCCCAGAAAATACAACACACTGACAAATCCTAAAAGAAAACAAATCCCTGCCATTTTTACTCCTACAATAATACAACTATCATAATATTTTACACAAGAAATCTTTTGTTATTGATAGAAGTTCAGCATTTCATTTGCAAATGAAGTAGCTGAGCCTATATCGTATAAAAAAACAGAACCTTTTACCAAACAGCCTGCCCTGTATCTGATAAAAAATTCTGTTTCTTTATCACTTATTTATTTTCTTCCGCAGCAATGTTTATATTTCTTACCGCTTCCGCATGGACATGGGTCGTTACGTCCGATTTTAGGACCTTTTACAACAGTACCGGATTTTTTCTGCTCTAAGTACAGTTCTTTTCTCTTTTCTTCTGAGAAAATGCTGTTCCACTGTGGAAGCTCGTATAACCAGTCTGCTTTTGCGTCTACCATGTTTTTATACAGAGTTTCTAAATCATATCCTAAATTTACCTCTGTATTTTCATCCATTTCTTCGATTGGGTTCTGAATTTTCAAGCTGTCGTTAATACCGTCAAGGAAACCTACCATAGACATCAATTCTACATCGAATTTTTCTGCCAGTTCTTTTACTGTACCTTTTACAACTTCATTTGGATTGCTGAGAAGTTTTTCGTAAATTCCCTTTTCAATTAAAAAGTACTCTGTCCAGAATTTCTGCAGCTGTGCTCTATCAGCCTGCTGAGAGTATGCCATATCTCTCCATTCCTGTAATAATGCCATGTATCTTACCTGCCTTTTGTTTTTATTTTCATATTTCACCATTTGGTTCAACAGATACAGTATATACGAAAATCAGCTTTTTTTCAATCCTTACTTTCTTTCCTCTTCGGATTGTTCCGTGTCAGAGGTCTCTTTTATAGTGACAACTGCACTCTCAACTTTATGATTGTGAATTTTCATATCTGTGATACATAATCGGTCAATTTCTAAAGACAGCTCTGTACCATCCTGCGGAATACTCCCCAACGCATGAAATACAAGACCGTTAAAGGTATCATATTCCTCACTTGGAAGTGGGATTGCCAGCATTTCAGACATTTCCTCCAGCAATGCCGTTCCTCTCACCTTCCATGCCCCGTTTTCCAAAGGCTCGAGCTCGGGAAAGGTATCCTCTTCCAGTTCCCCTACCAGCTGTTCGATTAAGTCATTTAAGGTTACAATTCCCGTCATTCCACCATATTCATCCAGTACGATTGCCATAGAGCATTTTTTCTTTTTCATATTTCGGAACAGCACGTCCGCTTTTACCGTATCCGGCACAAAATATGGTTGGCTTACTGCATGCTCCATAACAACGCTGCGGCTTTTATCTTCCAGACGGAAGTATTCTTTTGCATTTAACACACCGATAATTTTGTCCGCTGTTTCTTCACAGATAGGATACATGGTATATCTGGTATGGTAAATGGTTTCTCTCCACGTTTCCATGTCATCTTCCATATCCAGCATCACCACGTCGGTTCTGTGTGTCACAATCTCCTCTGCGGATAAATCATCAAATTCAAATACATTTTGTATAAATTCTCTTTCTTCACAGTCAATGGTGCCCTTTTCCGTTCCCACATCAACCATCATGCGAATTTCCTCTTCGCTGACCTGTTCCTCCTCTTTGTCTGTATCAATGCCTAAAAGCTTTAAAACAGAGTTTGTGGAAAATGTCAAAAAGCTCACCAGAGGTGAAAAAATCTTTGAAATTCCGTCAATCAAAGCTGAAATTCCAAGAGCAAAGGGCTCTGCTTTTCGCATGGCAATCTGCTTTGGAACAAGTTCTCCAAATACAAGTGTGAAATAAGACAACACAATGGTAATTAAAATAACGGAAACAGACTCTAAAACCTGAACCGGAATAGCAATTCCCAGTCCTTGAATACCTTTTACCAGCACATCGGAAAAGTTCTCTGCTGCAAAAGCACTGCCCAGAAAACCGGACAAGGTAATTGCCACCTGAATAGTTGCCAGAAAACGTGCCGGCTGACTTGTAAGCTTTACAAGCCGCTTCGCCCTTTTATTTCCTTCTTCCGCCATCTTTTCCATTTTATTATCGTTCATGGAAATCACTGCAATTTCCGCACATGCAAAAACCGCATTTAATAAAATCAATACTACCTGTAATAAAATCATAAAAATAATTGTACTTCCCAATTTCTTTCCTCCTTAAATAATCTGATATCTGATTGCTTTTTTCTCATTCCCGCAAATACAGGCTTACGCCTATCCAGCGCAACATCAGATGTACAGAAGGATTTTCCTTATTGGTACAGTCATCTTCATCCATTGTGCAGTGTCTTACTCCCTTCTCTTATAATTTATTTAGGATACAGTATATAAGAAACCTGCGAGAGAGTAAAGTGAAATTTTTTTTATTTTCTTTTTATTTTTGTATAACTTTTCAATTTCTGTCTATACTACAAATAGTCCACAGGGAGATGATACAAAGACGCATCCCTCCCTGCAGACAACAAAAGAAAAAGTAGAAATACTTTATCCTCCCCTTTTTGAGGGTGTTTGAAAGCACCCTCATTCTCCTACATAATACGAAGAATATTCTTCCAGATATCTTTATTTTTCTCCCATATTTCAGGAAATTCGTTTTCCGAAAGCGGGGAGTCCCCTTTTCCGATTTCTATGGTAACACTGGGAATTTTCATTTCCAGAAGCGCCCAGTCCTTGTATCCCGCCGGTGCTATTTTATCCCACCCGTCTATTATCTCGTATCCCGTTGTATCTCCTATCACTTTTGCCAGCTTCTTGGTGTCTTCCCTTAATTTTCCCTGCTGTCCGAAATCCCAGTAAATCACCTCTCCTGAGGAATGATAGCTTATGGTTGCCTGAAATTTTTCCTTTCTTGTAAGCCTTGTAAGTGCTTTTGTTTCCACCTCTGACTCCGGATATGCGCCTTTATATTTTTCCGCAGAAGGTTTTTGTTTTTCACAGGAATATTCGTTCCAAAAAGCATCAAAATTTCTGTTTAAATCCACGCCTCTTGCGTTGGATTTCCACCTAACAAAATCTTCCTTTTCCTTTATTTTCAAAAGCTTTTCTTTTAATTCTTTTTTCCTAATTCCCTCTATGCCCCTATGACACAGCGCTGCTCCGTCAGGATTGACCATAGGAATTACATGTACTGCCACATCAAAATCCTCATTCCCCCCTTCGCACATATACTGAAGAAAATGCTCCGTCTGTTTTACCAGAAGCTTTGCTGTCATATATTCTCTTCCGTGAATGGCTCCTGTAAATAAAATTTTCTTTTCTGCTGTTCTATTCCCCACAATTATTCTGTAAATTTCTCTGTCATCAAAGCTCCTTCCCACGCTGTCAAGCCAAATGTTTCCCTGATACCTATACAGCAAATCTCTTATTTCTTTTCCCATAGTTTCATGTTCATATTGTAAAATTCTCTCATTATACATTGACGATACCCTCGAAAATTATTATAATAGTACAATAGATATTACAAGTAAGGGAGATTAAGAAGTGAAAAATATCAAACGACTTCTTGCAATCATCGGAGTCGGTCTTTTAGTGGGTATGTACGTGTTGACCTTTATTTTATCCCTGACAGACCACTCCAAAACAGGCGGCATGCTTATGGCATCTCTTTATGCGACTGTGGTGATACCTGTTCTCTTGTATGCTTTTATGCTGGTATACAAATGGACACACCCCAAGGATGAAGAAATACCCAAAATCTCTGCGGAAGCTTCCGAAATCGATACGCTGATTTTTGATATTGGCAATGTGCTTGCAAAATATGACTGGAAGAAACTCTTAAAAGAATTAGGATATGATGAAAAAACGGGAACTGCCGTAGCCAAAGCTGTTTTTCTCAGCAAGGAATGGGCGGAAGCAGACCGTGGAATTCTGTCAGAAGAAGAACTTTTACAGACTTTTATTTCCAATGCACCTGATTACGAAAAAGAAATTCGTGAAACCTTTGATGCTGTGGGAAAAACCATTTCTACCTATTCTTACACAAAAGACTGGCTGAGTTATTTAAAAAAACGAGGATATAAAATTTATATTTTATCCAACTTTGCGAAACCTGTTTATGACCGGTGTACAAAAGAACTGGATTTTCTAAAGCTTGTAGACGGAGGATACATGTCCTGGCAAATACACTGCATAAAGCCGGAACCGGAAATCTATCAAAAGCTGATTACAGATTTTGAAATTGTTCCGCAGAAAGCCGTCTTTATTGATGATTTAATGGACAATATCGCTGAAGCACGAGCACTTGGTTTTCATGCTGTTCATTTCACAAGTAAGAAAAATGCTGTTCGGCAATTATTGGATTTCGGAGTAAAATAAAAAACAGCAATAGGCCACATAACCTATTGCTGTTTTTTATTTTGCGGTTCTTCTTCTAAACAGAATAAATAACACTGCACTAACACCCATCAAAATCGGATAAAACAGATATGGCATAATCTGTACCGGAGACAATGCAGAAAGTCCTGCTGCTGTCAAAAGCTGTGCTCCGTAAGGGATAATTCCCTGTCCTACCGATGCGAAAATATCCAGTAAAGAAGCGCTTCGTCTCGGAGATACGTCAAACTCCTCACTGATTTCCTTTGCAATAGGGCCTGACATAACGATTGCCACTGTATTATTTGCTGTACAGCAATCTACCAGTAAAGCCAGAATGGAGATACCAAATTCTCCTCCTCTCGGTCCGTTAATTCGCTTCTTAATCACATTCAAAATAAATTCAATTCCGCCGTATTCCTTCACTAAGGCTACAATAGCAGCCACAATAATGGAAATAACGGTAATATCATACATACTGGTAATTCCTTCGCCCATTTTCTGGAATACCTCTCCAATGGCAAAGGCGCCTGTTCCCACACCTACAATAGCGGATAAAACCGTTCCTGCAATCAAAACAACAAACACATTAATTCCCACTAATGCGCCAATCAATACTACCAAATACGGTACTACCTTTACAATTTCATAATTCAGCTCTTCATCAATTTTTCCTGCGTTTCCGCTGGCAATGAAGAAAAAAATAACAGCTGTTATAATTGCTGCCGGCAGTACAATAAGGAAGTTTTCCTTAAATTTATCCTTCATTTCACAGCCCTGTGTTCGAACAGCGGCAATGGTTGTATCGGAAATCATGGATAAATTATCACCGAACATAGCGCCGCATACAATCGCGCCCATGCAAATCGGCATGGAAATCCCTGTTTTTTCTGCAATTCCCACACCAATCGGAGCCATTGCCGTAATGGTCCCCACAGATGTTCCCATAGAGATGGAAATAAAGCATCCAATAATAAACAAGCCTACTACCGCAATAGATGACGGCATAATAGAAAGACCTAAGTTTACGGTACTTTCTACTCCCCCTGCTGCCTTAATCGTGCCGGAAAAAGCCCCTGCCGCAAGGAAAATCAGACACATTGTCACGATATTTTCTTCTCCGATGCCCTTTGAAATAATGGAAATTTTATCGTGAAAACGCACTCTGGGGTTCTGTAAAAACGCCACAACCAAGGCGATTAAAAATCCCACAATGGCAGGCATTGTATAAAAGTCATTGGAAATAATTCCCGCACCGATAAAGATGACAAGGAATATTCCAATGGGTAAAAGCGCCGAAGCTCTCCCCTTCTTTTCCTGTTTCATACCATGTCCTCTCATTTCTGTTGTATTTTACACATTGATTTCTGCTGTCATACCCAGAAGCTCTTTGTTTGCTTCCAAAACAGGATGAACTACTTTCTTTAAGAAGTTGTCTACCTGAACTGCCGCACGTCCTGTATATTTAGCCGGGTCCATAGTCTTCTGTAAATCCTCCAGTGTCATGTTAAACGCCGGGTCAGCAGCAATCAGTTCCAGAAGGTTGTTGTCTTTACCTTCTACTTTTACATTTCTTCCTGCTTCCATGGAAAGCTCACGAATTTTTTCATGTAATTCCTGACGGTCTCCCCCTGCTTTTACAGCATCCATCATAATGTTTTCTGTTGCCATAAACGGAAGCTCACTTCTCAAACGTTTTTCAATAACTTTCGGATATACAACCAAGCCGTCTACTACATTTAAACAAAGGTCTAAAATACCGTCAATGGCAAGGAAACCTTCCGGAACAGAAAGACGTTTATTTGCAGAGTCGTCCAGTGTTCTTTCAAACCACTGTGTTGCAGATGTAATAGCAGGATTTAACGCATCTACCATAACAAATCTGGACAGAGACGCAATTCTTTCACTTCTCATTGGGTTTCTCTTGTATGCCATAGCAGAGGAACCAATCTGGCTCTTTTCAAAAGGCTCTTCTACTTCTTTTAAATGCTGAAGCAGACGAATATCGTTGGAAAATTTGTGAGCGCTTGCAGCAATTCCTGCCAGCACATTTAAAACTCTTGTATCCACTTTACGGGAATAAGTCTGTCCGGAAACAGGATAACACTCCTTAAAGCCCATTTTCTGTGCAATCATCGGATCGATTTTATCAATGGTTTCCTGATCGCCGTCAAATAATTCCAAAAAGCTTGCCTGTGTTCCTGTTGTTCCTTTAGAGCCTAACAGCTTCATGGTACTAAGTACAAAATCTAAATCTTCTAAATCTAATAAGAATTCCTGCATCCAAAGAGTTGCTCTCTTACCTACGGTTGTAGGCTGTGCAGGCTGAAAATGAGTAAATGCAAGTGTTGGCAGAGCTTTGTGCTCCTCTGCGAATTTTGCCAATTCTGCAATGACATTCACCAGTTTTTTACGAACCAGTTTCAACGCCTCTGTCATAACAATAATATCTGTATTGTCACCTACATAACAGCTTGTTGCACCTAAATGAATAATTCCCTTTGCTTTTGGACACTGTACCCCATAAGCATAAACATGGGACATAACATCATGACGAACCTGTTTTTCTCTTTCCTTTGCCACATCGTAATTGATGTTATCTGCGTTAGCTTTTAATTCATCAATCTGTTCCTGGGTAATATTCAAACCTAATTCCTTTTCAGTTTCAGCCAAAGCAATCCACAGCTTTCTCCATGTGCGGAATTTCATATCCGGAGAAAAAATATACTGCATTTCTCTGCTTGCATAACGTTCGGATAATGGGCTTACATATCTGTCTGTACTCATATTCTTCTTACCTCTGCTTTCTTATACTTACTCAGTGTAATACATCTGGATTATATATCATTACCTTTAAAAACACAAGACGAAAATACTCCCGAAAAAACCATTCTCTAAAATCCTGTGCTTCTGTGATATTCCTTAATAAAACCTTCTAAACATTTTCCCGGCTCCTGATTTTGCGGTTCCTCCACCGTTTCACCGGCTTCCTTCAGCTTTTCTTTTATTTCCTCCTGCATCTGGGGAGAAACTCCCATACGGTTGCATATACCCGAAAATTCTTCCGGATTTCCCATACAGCACGCCGTAAGATAATGGGAAAGCACCTGCTTTGTATGCAGAAACTGATAGGCTTTCAAAAAACATTCTGCTGCTTCCTCAAACTGAAACAAATGCAGATAAGCGCATCCCATATTGTGATAAATGCCGCCACGGAACTGTTCTCCCAGCCCCTCGTTATCTTCTTTTAAAAGAGCATTTTCATATATCTTCACAGCATTTACATACATTTTGTTTTCTACCAGATAATCTCCCTTTTTCTTCTCACGAAGAACCTTAGGCTGCTGCTCCAAAAGAGAAATCTGCTCATTTAATTTCTTAAATTCCTGATGTGTCAGATAATTGATTTCCTTAAATACAGCGAGAATAAATTCTCCTGTTCCCATATTTTCTTCCAATACCTTATAAAGACGGCGATATAATTTCTCCAGACCAAATTCTTTACGAATCCAATCACAGAGATGCTCATTTAATATACTTTCATCCAAAAGATAAATGTTATGGTAAAAATAATAGCACAGCTCCTCAATACTATAAATATTGGTGCTGATATTCTCGATATAATAGGGAATTTCTGCTCTTTTTAACTGACATAAAATATATCCGCTCATTCCTGTCCTCCTTTACCATGACACTTTCTCTGTCCATACGTTTCCATTGGAAGGAAACATCTCTCCAAAGCCCATATCCTCCACAACAATCACACAGGTTTCACTGCTCTCGTAGGATATACAGATTTTTAATCTTGTGGTTTTATTCGGTCTTTTGGGAAGTCCCGGAAGCTTCATGCTAAATCTGGTCTTACTTCCGCCTTCCATGGGTGTCACTACAAATTCCAAATCCTCTTTTTCGTCTAAAATAAGCTCCAGCTCTGTATGAATTTCATACCAGTTCTTACCTGCTTCTACCAAAGGATACGTCTTCGGGGAACCGTTCACTAGCATTTCCATTGCCACATTATTTTGTATCAAAGAAGGACTTAAATACAAATATCCTTTTAAAATTCCTTCATCACATTTCTCTCTGGCTCCATAGCAAGCCCCTTTTACATAGAGATTATTTCCATAAAAAACGTGTCTCTGATTTCTGCACAAAAACGGAACAGAACGCACTGCCCACTCCTGATCAAATCCTTCTCCCACCATATAAATACTGGAATAAGGATCTTTTCCACAGGAACGGTCAATTAAACGGTAGAAATCCTCATCTCTCTTTACCGGATCTGTGGATAATTCCGCTGTAATTCCATGCTCAATATACGCCATTGCCGGTCTTTTCTGGTTGTCCATCACCAATCTTGCAAAGGACACCTGATTATTGTCAAATAAGAACCAGCCGATTTTTCTTGTACAATTATCCTTCCTGTGGTTCATAACATAATAATAAAAGCTCTCATCATAATCCTGCAAAAAAATCTGATTTCTGGAAAATCCCATGCCTGCGGCTGCCTCATAAACCACCTGTACCATAGAGGAAGACAGCTTTGGAACGGTAATCATCAGCCCCTTTATCTGTCTTACAGGCTCTCCCACTCCCAAAAGAGATAATACGCCTTTTAAATAAGCTTCCATAAGCTTGGCAGCCTCAAAAACCTTTTCTCCTACACGGACAGGTTCTGCCTCTCCCCATATACCTAACAGTCCGTTTACTGCAATTTCCCCTTCATTGGCTGAAAAATATTCTGCCTCCAGCCCGTAGTGCCAGATTTCCTTTTCCGGATTTACGGATAGCAGGGTGGGAAAAAGATACTGATTACTCCCTGCCTTTACAGAAACAGAAATCGGCTCTTTCTCTTTCCTGTCGTAATAACAAAGCTGTGATTGAAGCTTTCCGATTTCCAGCCCTACTATAATGTTTCTCGTTTCGTTCATTTCTTTCACCCCTTAATCCAGCAATTCAAATAATTGTGCCACCTGTCTTTCCTGTTTCAAATAAGATTGCTCCAGCTTTGAAAGCTCTTCTGTCTTTCCTTCCTCCAAAAGCTTTAACATTCGATTTAACAACTGATATTTACTGTGTCCATATGCTTCCGCAGCCTCTACCTGTAAAATCTGCTGTGGAATTTCCCGTGTCTGTCCGTTTCGCTCGATTACAAAACGATACAAAAGCTTTTCTCCGTAAAACAAGATAAATTCTTTGTTATAAATACCCTGATACCGTTCTTTTAAAGGCTCTGTTTTTTCTTCGGAAATCACATGTTCTCTCTCCACCTGATAGTAAAGCGTAACCTTCGCTCTCGGTCCTGCCTTACATTCCACAAACATTTTATCTTCCATCTGGCATGCCTGCAAAAGCTCCCTTGGCATATTCTGGAAAAATTCAAATTTCAGCCTTTCTCTTCTACATTCCTCCAAAATTTTCTGAGCTCTCTGCTTTTTCTTTGTATCCCATTTATTTTGCTCTGTGTCATGCTTTAAAAGAGCCAATCTGCAGATAATATCGCACTCCCATTCTTTTTTCATGAGATTTTCTAATGCTTCAAAGAGAATTTCCCCTGTTTCTTTTCCGCCTACAAAATAGCCGTAAGACTCAAAAGTCAGATAAGCCAAAATAACATGCTCATTTCCACCCTGCTGTATATAATCTTTCAGAACCTCCAGCCCCTGCTCAGAATAAATTCTGGTGAACATACTGTAACGAAGAATTCTCTCTTCCAAAGCATAGCAGTCCAGAGAAAAGCCTCTGACACGCTTCCACAGTTCTATCATCTCCCGTACAGGACCTTCAAAATGTGACGCCATATATTTTAAAAGAATTTCATCATAAATACCGGATTTTACAATATATCCCGCCAGAAGCAGCAATTCTTCCTCGTATTCAAACTCTAAATTCAAAATCATTCTGCTGCACATTCTTAAAAGAACCGACATATCCACATCTTCATATCCGTATTCGCAGATTAAATCATAAGCTCCCACAAACATATCCTGTTTTACCAAAATCGTAACCAGCAGGCTTTTGTTTACTTTTGCAAAAGCTTTAAAATCCATCTCCTTCAAGGACTCCCTTAAATTCCGGTTGTCCATCTGTGACTCATAATAAAGAAGCAGACGCTTACGGATTTCCTGCCGATAATCCTCCTCAAAGATATCCAGCTTTAAAACGGCTTCAAAGCTGGAAATATTCTCTTCCGTAATAGGATTTTCGTGCTTTAATTCCCCACAGGTGTGTAAAAGCATCCCTGCATATCTCTGCCCGTCCTTTGCCAGTTTTCCCGACAGCTCTTCAATATCTAAAAGCTTGTGAAGATTATAATCTACTGTCCCTGCATATCTGCGCTTGCTGCTGTCCTCAAATAAGATTGCCGCATCCTGTGTATAAAGAGAGATATAGGCTGTTCTGTCGGTGCACAGGTACACCTGTTCTTCCTTCATTGCAGTGTGTCGGACAATGACCTTGCAGATTTTCGGGTCGTCACAGTAAAGCCTGTAAGTAAACAATACCTTTGCCAGCGCTGCACGCACATTTTCATCTTCGGAATTTACACAAAACTCCTGATAAACCACTGCAAAATCTTCATTCATTCTGCCTTCTTTAATCTTATCGCAGGCAAAAGCTTCCATATTTTGTTTGTATGCCTGATAGGTTTCCTTGTCCGTTTCTTTATTTCGAATAATATTGCTGTAAATAAATGCTCTTCTCTGGTCGCTTAATGTATTATTGTAGCCGAAATACAGACGGATGACCTTTGGCAGTACCTTCTGGTAATTCCTGCTCATGGTTTCAATATAATATTCGTACAAGCCTGTGATTTTCAGTTCTGCACGCACTGCCAAATCATACCATTTAAAATATTCCAGTTTTCTCGGTTCGCCTTTCATCACAAACTGGCAAATGCCTTTGATGACCAACGCTGAAGGATACTTCTCATAAATATAAGTTAAAATTTCATACACCGGTTTTGAAAAACGCTTCAACTGTCCTGCTAAATCCACTGCACGAAATGCCATTTCTTCTGTAAGCATTCCGTATTTCTGTGCAAAGCGATAAACCTGCACAGTAAAATGATTCATTTTTCGGAAAACAGAGCCGTCCTCTGCGCCCAATTTACACGCCATAAGATATAAAAACGGACTTCTTGAGCCTGTTCGATACTGTTCCTCTAAAAAGAACATCTTTCTGGACTGGGTTCTCAGAACTTCTTCATCCATCTCAAAAATCATGTATAATAACAGACAGCTGTCCACACGTCTTTGGTACAGCTGATGCAGACGCACTGCTGTCTTTTCTTTCAACTGTGTGCTTCTGTGGGAAATTTCGTCAAGGTACAAAAATGCCCCTTCTAAAATTTCTTCGTCCTTCACTCTCTGATTGTTTTCCAAAGAGTCCAGTAGTCGTCTTGCTTCATCTTCTCTCCCGCTTAAAACCCACATATAAGCTTCAAAAAGCTGACATTCCGTAGAATAATAACCGTTTTCTTTTAATTCATCTAAAAGAGCCTTTGTATTCTCGCACCATTCTGAAGCAGTCACCTTTCCCAGCTGAAGTTCTAACAGAGCTTTTGCCGCTTCCAGCTTTTTTCTTTTCTCATAAGCGGTTACGTCCACCTGTATTCGATTGTTTTTCGACACCATAATTTCATAAGTAATGGTTTCGTATACGGTTTTAATGGAAATTCTTCCAAAGTTCTTTCCTTTTCCCAGACATTCCTTACGGATAATATACTCTAAATCATATACGCTGCCGATAAAGTGTCCGTCATGGATAACCTGCTTTTCCACTTCCAGAAAATCTCCCGATACAGTGATTTCCGCTCTTAAAAATCCCCATCCGCTGCGTCTTATCCGCAGGGTATCTTTTAAAGAGCTCTGTACCTCATAAAGTTCCAGCTTTTCCTTTTCAAGACTTAAAGAAACCGGTTTTTTCAAGCCCGCTTTAATTAAAAATTCTTCCAAATTCTGATAAGGAGCAGGCATTTTCACCATTGCTTCATAATAAGGCAGCAATTCCTCTCTTCCCTTTAAAAGCTGTGGAAAGGATTTCTCCACAAAAAGCTGATACGCCTCTCTGAAATCCTCCTTTGCAAGAGCAACAAACTCTTCCAGCGTTCCTACTGCTCTCTGAGAAGTCCGCACCTGCGTTTTCCTTATTTCAATAGAAAAAGGCACCCTGTATTCTCCTATACTGGTGCTTAACACAATCTCTCCTTCTATTTTATCTTCACTTTTCAGCCCCTTGGCATCTATTCCGTAAGGCAGAATAATTTTGTCTCCTGCAAATTTTTCTTTTCCTAAAAGAAACCGTCTATGTGTAGAATATGCCATTCCTTTTATTTTTCGTCTGTCTTCTGCTGCAAATTCTAATTCGCCCCTGAGCTTTTCTTCCGGCATTGTCTTTAATACAATTTTTTCTGTTGATAAAATAAGCCCCGGTACATCGTATTCAAATCTTCCGTTTATCAGTTGGTCCATTCGTGTTTTCAAAATATCACCTTTACTCCGTCTTCTTTTTATTGAACAATTAACAATATTCTGCTACTATGGATTATACACTACAATGGATTGCTGTGCAACTTTAATACAAAAAGGGAGGCTATTTCATGCTGAAACATAAAGACCACTTCCACGGAAGCGATTTAGAAAAAATCGAAGAAATCTATCATATAAAAAAAGAGGATATCACCAGTTTTTCCGCCAATGTAAATCCCCTTGGCATCTCTCCTTTGTTAAGAGACACCCTCTCTACTCACATTGATGCCATTACCAATTACCCTGACCGTGACTACACAAAGCTTCGCAAAAGCATCTGTGATTATACGGGGGCTCAGTTTGAAAATATTATTGTAGGAAACGGCTCTACGGAACTGATTTCTCTGTTTATTCAGACCACAAATCCCAAAAAAGCTTTGATTTTAGGCCCTACTTATTCGGAATACGAGCGTGAAATTGCATTAAAAGGCGGACAAACGCTTTACTATCCTCTGCTGGAAGAAGATAATTTCCAAATCAATATTTCTGATTTTTGTTCACACTTAAACGACAGCATTGATTTACTGGTACTTTGTAACCCTAATAATCCTACCTCCACCGCTATTACCAGAAAGGATATGCGAAAAATCTTAGACACCTGTATGCAATACGGAACTTGTGTTATGGTAGATGAAACTTACGAGGAATTTGCCCCTTTGGACAGTAAAATTTCTTCCATTCCTCTTACCAACAATTATAATAATCTCATTGTCCTGCGGGGAATTTCTAAATTTTTTGCAGCTCCCGGTCTGCGTCTGGGCTATGCGGTAACAGGAAATCCGGACCTTTTAAAATATATCAACACAAAGAAAAATCCGTGGACCATCAACAGTTTGGCAGAGATTGCCGGCTGTATCATGTTTTCTGATAAAGAGTACATTGACAAAACAAGAGCTTTGATTTCCGGAGAAAGGGAACGACTTTTCAAAATCTTATCCTCATGGAAAGGTGTAAAGGTATATCCTTCCTGCTCCAACTTCCTTCTGGTAAAAATTTTAAAGGAAGACGTTACCTCCGAGCAGGTTTTTGATTACTGCATCCGCAGAGGACTTATGATACGTGACTGCTCCACTTTCCCGTTTCTGGACAATTCCTTCATCCGTTTCTGTATGATGAGTCCCGAAAAAAACAATGAACTTTTGCAAGCTCTTTCTGAAGTTCTTGGCGAAGTTTAAAAGATTTTATACTTTTTTTGGAAATACTATTTCTTTTTTCCAAAAATTTGTTACAATAAAAGCGTTTCAAACTATAATTATATAAGAGGAAAGGTGAAAACACATGCAGGAGTACAAACCATTTAAAGAAGGAAAAGTACGTCAGGTTTATGACATTGGAGAGGAATTAGTTATTTATGCAACAGACAGAATTTCCGCATTTGACTACATTCTCAAAAACACAGTTACAAATAAAGGTGTTGTCCTTACAAAGATGTCAAAATTCTGGTTTGATTTTACAAAGGATATTGTTCCAAACCACATGATTTCTACAAATGTAAAGGATATGCCGGAGTTCTTCCAGCAGCCGGAATTCGAAGGACATACCATGCTTTGCCAAAAACTGGAAATGCTCCCTGTTGAGTGCATCGTGCGTGGATATATTACAGGAAGCGGCTGGGAAAGCTACCAGAAAAACGGTACTGTATGCGGCATTAAGCTTCCGGAGGGATTACAGGAGTCCGATAAACTGCCTGAACCGATTTACACACCAACTACAAAAGCGGAAATCGGCGACCACGATGAACATGTTTCCTTTGAAGATACTGTTGAAACTTTAGAGAAATTATATCCGGGACGTGGACAGGAATACGCAGAAAAAATCCGTGATTACACAATCGCACTGTATAAAAAATGTGCAGAATACGCACTTACAAAAAACATTATTATTGCAGATACAAAATTTGAATTTGGTTTAGATGAAAACGGAGACGTGGTTCTGGGTGATGAAATGCTTACACCGGACAGCTCCAGATTTTGGCCGTTAGAAGGCTACAAACCTGGACAGGGACAGCCATCCTTTGACAAACAGTACGTTCGTGACTGGCTGAAAGCTAATCCGGAAAGCGACTTCCTTCTGCCGGAAGAAGTAATCAACAAAACAGTTGAAAAATATGTAGAAGCTTACGAATTACTCTCAGGAGAGAAATTCTAATTTTTTATAATCGGAGTTGTCACATTAAGTATTTTGGAGAAATATTTATACACTTTTGGCGAATTTTTCGAGCACGCTTTGAGATTACAAGCTCAAAGCAAGCGCAGACTGAGCGCAAAATGTATAGATATTCTTGAGATGCACTTAATGCGACAACTCTTTTTTATAGGATACTTGCAAATATTGTCAGAACGTAAAGGAAATAATGCCTATGGGATTTCTAAAAAAACATTTCTCAATGTACAGCCATTTGCCAAGAGAAATCTATGTGTTGGCTTTTGGTAAAATCATGACAAGTATGGGGGCTTTAATATGGCCCATGCTTACCTTGATAATGAGTGAAAAACTGGGACTGAACGGACAGACGATTGGTCTGTATATGATGATGTTTTCTATGTTTATGGGACCGTTTTACTTGCTGGGAGGTAAGATGGCTGACAAATATAATAAAAAGCATATCATCGTTACCTTTGACTTAATCGGAAACAGCCTCTATTTCGTTTGCGCTGTATTGCCAATGTCCATGACAACACTGTATTTATTAGCGATTGCTTCTTTATTTCAGGCAATGGAACAGCCGGCTTATGATGCCCTGATTGCTGACTTGACAACCTACAAGGATAGAGAAAGAGCCTATTCCCTGAATTATCTTTCGATGAATTTAGGACTGGTTTTAGCTCCGACTATCGGCGGCATTTTATTTAATAATTATCTCAGCCTGTCTTTTTTCATTAACGGTCTGGCAGATATAAGCAGTACGTTGCTGCTATTGGTTTTTATTAAGAATGTAAAAGCTAATAATCAGGATACTAAAACAATGAACGAATATGAGAAAGGTGAAACCGGCTCAATATTCAAGGTTTTTTCTGAACGAAAATTATTTTTTCTGCTATTTGTTATTTCCGGTATAGCTGCGCTGATTTATAATCAATTTAGCTTTTTGATGCCTTTACATCTGGAGGAAGTCTTTCGTGGTTCAGGAGCTTTTAAATTTGGAATTTTAACAAGCATCAATGCCGTTGTTGTGGTAATAGGCACGCCGATATTCACCCAAAAGCTTTCCGGAGTAATCGATATCCGAATTATGTATTTTGGACAGCTATTAGAGTCATTGGGACTTGCCTTTTTTATCTTTTTAAATCATTATTTTATCATTGCGATTGTGGGGATGATACTCTTTACCATAGGCGAAATATTCGGCTCTATATCAAAAACACCTTACCTTACAAAGAGAATACCGGACACACATCGTGGCAGAGTATTAAGTATTACCAACAGCTTCGCCGGATTAATCGGAGTTTTAAGTAACTATGTAATAGGAACACTGATCGACTATTATCCGTTCCGTACTGTATGGATAATTATAGCGGTAATCGGTTTATTTTTGATGATTTTATATAGTATTTATTTAAGACTGGACAAGAATGTTTATTTCAGTCTTTATGAAAAAACAATGTAATATTTGCTTATAGCGAGAATATGGATACATTTTATCTGACAAATCTAATAAAATGTATCCATATTCTGGTTTTGGTTAATAGAGTAGTTTTCTTTATTTCAAATTATTATTATATTTTCGTATTTAAAAATAAGTTGCTACATCAAAAACAGGAGAAAAACTCCTAATATTGCCAATGTAACAGCCTTTTTAATTAAATACAAAACAGCATTCCACTGAGAAATAATCGGAATATTTTCGCAGTTTTTCGAGCATAGTGATAGTTTGGAAGCCGTGTTTGAGTGCGTAAGCACGAGTTTGGCGTACAAACTATCCATAAGCGGCGCAGAAAAACAAGAAAATATCCGCATTTATCAGTGGAATGCTGTATTTTACTTATTGATAATCAAACAACGACATCTGATTAGACTTAGGCAATTTCCCAAACAATCCCAAATCATTCATCAAATCAATGGTAGAGGATGTAACCTTTGTTCGATTTCTGAAATCGTCCAGTGACAGGAAATTTCCTTCCTCTGCCGCCGCCACCACGGCATCGGCCGCCCTGTCTCCCAGACCTTCTATGGTATCCAACGCAGGCATCAGCTTTCCGTCTATAATCTGGAATGTATGTGCATTTGCCTTATAAATATCAATGGGAACAAAGTCAAAGCCTCTGGCATACATCTCCTGCACAATTCGCATATCTTTGTAAGTATCCTGCTCTTTTTTGCTCAATGTATCCTTTCGCTTCTCATAATCGTCCATAAAATATTCCAGCTTTTCTTTTCCCTGACACATAAGCTCATAAGAAAACGCCGTTGCACGAATACTGAAATAAGCTGCATAATATGCCAGCGGATGAAAAATTTTGCAGTAAGCAATTCGCCAGCCCATCATAACATACGCTGCCGCATGGGCTTTCGGGAACATGTATTTAATCTTTTTACAGGACTCAATATACCAGTCCGGAACATCATGTTTTTTCATTTCTTCAATCCATTCCGGCTTTAATCCCTTACCCTTTCGCACGCTCTCCATAATGGTAAATGCCTGTCCGTGTTCCAAGCCTTTGTTAATCAGATAAATCATAATATCGTCTCGTGTACAGATACAGGTGGTAATGGTCGCCGTTCCGGACTTAATCAAATCCTGTGCGTTTCCCAGCCACACGTCTGTTCCGTGAGACAGACCGGAAATACGAACCAAGTCAGAAAAAGAAGTGGGATTGGCATCAATTAACATCTGCATGGCAAAATCTGTACCAAACTCCGGAATGCCAAGACAGCCCAAAGGACAGCCTCGAATATCATCCGGTGTAATTCCCAGTGCATCTGTATTTTTAAATAAGGACATAACCTCTTTTGAGTCCAACGGAATTTCTCTGGCGTTGATACCGGTAAGGTCTTCCAGCATACGAATCATGGTAGGATCATCGTGCCCCAGAATATCCAGTTTCAAAAGGTTGGAGTCAATGGAGTGATAATCAAAATGCGTAGTAATAATATCGCTGTTCATATCATTTGCCGGGTGCTGAACCGGCGTAAATTCCTCAATATCCCAACCGATAGGAAGTACAATAATTCCTCCCGGATGCTGTCCTGTGGTACGTCTTACCCCTGTACAGCCCTGCACAATTCTGTTGATTTCGCAATAACGCTTTCTCTGACCACGTTCTTCATAATAGTTCTTTACATAGCCAAAAGCTGTTTTCTCTGCCAGAGTACCGATGGTTCCCGCCTTAAACGTCTGTCCTGCACCGAAAATAACCTCTACATAGCGGTGCGCCTTTCCCTGATAATCACCGGAAAAGTTCAAGTCAATATCAGGCTCTTTATCCCCTTTAAACCCAAGGAAGGTTTCAAAAGGAATGTCAAATCCTTCTTTGACCAGAGGCTCTCCGCATACGGGACATTTCTTATCCGGCATATCGCACCCTGCCCTTCCCGAATATGCCCGCACCTCCTCTGAGTCGAAATCTGCGTAGTGACATTTTGCACAATAGTAATGCGGACTTAGAGGATTTACCTCTGTAATTCCCGACATGGTGGCTGCAAAGGAAGAACCAACAGAACCACGGGAACCTACCAAATATCCGTCACTGTTACTTTTCCAAACCAGCTTCTGGGCAATCATATACATAACGGCATACCCATTGGAAATAATGGAATTCAGCTCTCTTTCCAAGCGTGCTTCTACCATTTCCGGCAGGTTTTCTCCGTAGATTTCATGGGCTTTACTGTAACAGATTTCCCTTAACATAGCATCGGAATTTTCAATAACAGGAGGACATTTTCCCTTGTGAATAGGCGATATTTTCTCTACCATATCTGCGATTTTATTGGGGTTGGTAATCACGATTTCTTCTGCTTTTTCCCTTCCCAAATAAGAAAATTCCTTTAACATTTCCTCTGTTGTACGAAGGTATAAAGGAGCTTGATCATCTGCATCATCAAAACCTTTTCCCGCCATAATAATCCTTCGATACACCTCATCTTCCGGATCCAGAAAATGCACATCACAAGTACCAACTACGGGTTTG
Source organism: uncultured Blautia sp. (assembly GCA_900539145.1). Classification (GTDB taxonomy): domain Bacteria; phylum Bacillota; class Clostridia; order Lachnospirales; family Lachnospiraceae; genus Blautia. Next base: position 18,087 of record UQAX01000009.1, on the reverse strand, counting down.
TTAAATGCCTCGCCCAGCTTTACAATCTTCTTATTGATTTCCTGCAAATCTTCCCATGAAGTAATATCCGAGCGGTCTTCATTCTTTAACATGAAGGCGTTGTTGCCCAGAGGCTGGATTTCCAGATAATCATAGAAATTCACCAGACGGGCAATTTCCTGCTCCGGTCTTCCATTCAAAACAGCCTGATAAATCTCTCCTGCTTCGCAGGCAGAGCCGATAAGAAGTCCCTCCTGATATTTCAAAAACAGGCTCTTTGGAATACGGGGACGTCTATGGTAATAAATCAAATGGGAGTCTGAAATCAAATGATACAGATTTACCCTTCCCACATCATTTTTTGCCAGAATAATGGCATGATAGGTGGGCATTTTCTGTATGGAATGAACAGAAACTGTTCCCTTTTCATTTAATTCGTCCAGATTAAAAATATCTCTTTCCTCACACATCTGAATAAACTTTACAAAAATATCAGCTGTACAGGAAGCATCATCTACTGCTCTGTGGTGATGCTCTAAGGAAACTCCCACTGCCTTTGCTACCGTATCCAGCTTAAAGCGGTTAAGCTGGGGCAGGAGAAATCTTGCCATACCCACAGTATCCACTACCGTATCTTCTCTTTCAATACCTAAATCCTCATAATTCTTCCGGATAAAGCTCATATCAAACTCTGCATTATGTGCTACCATAACACAGCCCTCACAGAATTTTTCAAATTTAGGCAAAATAACATCAATGGTAGGCGCATCTGCTACCATATTGTCGTTGATACTGGTCAGCTCCTCAATGCGAAAAGGTATAGGAATTTGAGGATTTACAAATTCTGAAAAGCGCTCTGTAATTCTTCCGTTTTCCACCTTCACCGCACCGATTTCAATAATCTTATCTTTTAAAGCGGAAAATCCTGTGGTTTCTATATCAAATACAACATAAGGCGCATGTAAGCTCTGCCCTTTGCTGTTTTGCACAATTCCTTTTAAATCATCTACAAGGTAAGCTTCCACACCATAAATCACCTTGAAATCCGCCTCTGGAGGAACGACGCCTCCCCATGAGTCAAAGCAATGGTTCGCCTCAGGAAATGCCTGCACAACCCCGTGGTCGGTAATGGCGATAGCTTTATGCCCCCACTCATAAGCACGTTTAATCAAAGCTTTTGCATCGGATACTCCGTCCATATCACTCATTTTTGTATGGCAGTGAAGCTCCACACGCTTCTCCGGATAATTATCGGAACGACTGTTTTCAAAGCTGGCAATCTTCTTAATTCCCACCACAGAGCCTATGGTAAGCTCACTGTCGTATCGGTCAATGGTGGTAATTCCTTTCAACTTTACAAATGCTTTTTCCTTAACGCCCTCTGTAATCTCCTCTACCTGGTCGTTTCTGGCAAACATTTTTACGGTAATGGAGTCTGTAAAATCGGTAATCGAAAAGATAATAATCGTTTTTTCGTTTCGGATTTCTCTCTTTTCCAAAGACATAATCTTTCCTCTGACACAGACCTCTCCCATTTCTGTCTGCACGTTTTCCAATGGAATTACTTCGTCATCAAAGTCCCTTCCATACAGTACATCAGGATTGTCAGAACGTTTTACACTGCGTTTAAAGTCAGAAAATCCACGTTTTGCAGGCGCTTCTTTCTTCTCCGTTTTTGCCTTTTCTTTTTCCTTTTGTTTTACAGGAGCTTTCTTCGGTTCTTCTTTTATCTCCTCAAGTTCCTCTTTTTCTTTTCCGAGAGAAGACATTTCTACAATATGAGCCGCTTCCTGCGCAATACGGATATCGCTGTTTTTGCGGAATTTACTTTCCTTTATTTCCTCATATTCTGTCTCTACTTTTAAAGAAAACTCACATCTTTCACAAAAGATTTTTTCTATATACTGTACCAATTCATCTTCCTTGCTTTTCGCCAACACTGTGGATTGTAAAAGTATGTGCATGGTATCTGTCTGCGGAAACGTAATTACAGCATTCCGGAACATATTAAAGACCAGAATGCTGTAATTTTTAAGCTCCAGAGCCATGGACGATTGGTACGCCTCAAAGAATAACTGAGGGGTATACTGACTGGAAAGGGTAAACCTTTCCAGCACCTTTACCTCCATGCTCACCCCCGGAAAGCACTGCTGCGAAACTGCTCTTTCCAAGGTATAAATATACTTTTTATGTATCCATTGGCGGCTGCGGATATAAATTCGGATACGGTCCTTCTGCGGATTAACGGCAATCTTCGTAACCGCCACTTCCTTTAAAAGCGCACGAAGCTCCTCACCTACTTCCAGATTTCGAAACACATCCAGAAATTCTTTCTCCATGAAACAATGCCTCCATACTTATTTCCAGTTTTCAAGTTCTTCCCGAAGCACAGATAAAAGCTCTGCCTCAGGAACTTTTTTCACGATTTCTCCTTTTTTAATCAGAAGACCTTCTCCCTTACCTCCCGCAATGCCGATATCTGCTTCTTTTGCTTCTCCGGGACCATTTACTACACAGCCCATAACGGCAACCTTAATATCCAGAGGAAATTCCTGCACCATAGTTTCCACCTGATTTGCCAGTCCGATTAAATCAATCTTCGTTCTTCCGCAGGTTGGACAGGATACCACTTCAATTCCGCCTTTTTTGAGATTTAAGGTCTTTAAAATTCTCTTTGCTGATTTGATTTCCTCTACCGGGTCGCCGGTCAGGGACACACGAATAGTATCTCCAATTCCCTGATATAAGATAATCCCCAAACCTACGGCTGATTTAATATTTCCGGAATATAAAGTCCCTGCCTCCGTAATGCCTACATGCAGGGGATAATTGGTCTGTTCTGCCAGCAATTCATGTGCCTTTACACACATCATTACATCAGAGGATTTAATGCTGATTACAAGATTATCATACCCTAAATCTTCAATAATTCTCACTTTATCAAGGGCACTTTCTACCAGTCCTTCAGCAGTGACACCGTGATATTTTTCCACCAGCTCTTTCTCCAAGGAACCACTGTTTACACCTACACGAATAGGAACATTTCTCTCTTTTGCAACGTCTACCACTGCTTTTATTTTGTCAATGCTGCCGATATTTCCCGGATTAATACGAATTTTATCCGCTCCGTTTTCCATAGCGGCAATGGCCATTTTATAGTCAAAATGAATGTCTGCCACCAGCGGAATGTGAATTCTTTTTTTAATCTCTTTTAATGCCTCTGCTGCCTCTAAGGTAGGCACGGTACATCTGACAATCTCACATCCTGCTGCCTCCAGCGCCAATATCTGCTGTACGGTTGCCTCTACATCTTCTGTTCTTGTATTGGTCATGGACTGTATTAAAATGGGATTTCCCCCACCGATTTTCTTATCCCCAATCTGCACAACCTTTGTATGCTCACGATACATAAAGACACCTCCAATTAATGATTAATCTGTAAAAGTTTCTGTTTCAATTCACCTTCCAGACGATATATTTCTGCCTCTGCTGCACGTCTCTTTTCTCTGCCTTCCCGCTGAATATTCATAACTTCATCAAAGGTGCTGATTAAGGACTCGTTTGTTTTCTGTAATGTTTCAATATCTACAATTCCTCTTTCAGACTCTTTTGCAGCTTCTATGGTAGCCATTTTTAAAGTCTGAGCATTCTTCTGTAAAAGAGCATTTGTCATATCTGTTACTTCTCTCTGCGCCTTTGCGGCCTCTGTGGAATGTGCCACGCCAAGAGCAATTACCATCTGACTTTTCCAAAGAGGAATGGTATTGACAATGGTAGACTGGATTTTTTCTGCCATTAACGTATCATTTCCCTGTACCAGACGGATTTGCGGCGCTGTCTGTACGGCAATCATACGTGTCAGCTCCAAATCATGAATTTTCTTTTCAAAACGTTCGCACAGAGAGTCCAAATCCTTTGCAGCCTGCGCATCCTCCGGAAGACCGCTTGCCTGTGCTTTTGCCATAAGCTGAGGCAGCTCTGTGGAACGGATTTCTTCCAATTTCTTCTTTCCGGCCAAAATATACATAGACAGCTCTTTAAAATAGTTTAAATTTAATGCGTACATTTTATCCATAATTGCCGCATCCTTCATCAGCTGTATCTGATGTTTTTCCAAAGTTTCCACAATTTTATTTACATTTGCTTCTGCTTTGGAATATTTGTTCTTCATGGCTTCCAGTTTATTTGCACCCTTTTTGAAAAAGCCCATAATTCCTTTGCGTTCTTCTTCCGCATCGAAATTCTTTAATTCTGTCACCACATTTTCCAGCAAATCCCCTACTTCGCCTAAATCCTTTGTGCGCACCTTTTCAAGAGCATCCTCTGAAAAATCAGCCATTTTCTTCTGTGTTCCTGCTCCGTACTGCAAAATTGCCGCTGAATTTCGAATGTCAATCTGACGTGCAAAATCATCTACGATTTTTCTTTCTTCCTCAGATAAAATACTGTCGTCCATCTCAGGCTTTGCCGGTTCTTCTTTCTTCACCTCTGCCACAGGAGCCTGTTCCTGCAAAGGCTCAAAGGTAAGGGTAGGTGTCACTGTAAAATCTTTTAATTCATCACTCATAATTTAATTATCCTTTCCCTGAAAATTATTTTTTTCTGTCAGTCCCTCCTGGGCAAACATGGTCTTTAAAACAGATATATCCGATGATACGTCCCATGCGGTTTCTTTATAAAAGCTGTCCAGCAGATTTTCAAAAGCAACGTTAATGGTATCTAATGTATTTTCGATTTCTGATTTTGCTGTTTTAATATTTTCTCCCTGCATATCCTGCTTATCCAATTCCTCATAAGCATTCAAAAGCTTCATGGTAGTCGGAAGATAATAATCCATAAACTTATGTAAATCGTTGATAAGCTCCGGATGCTTTTCTACCCTCTGGAAAATTCTCCGGATTACATTTTCCAGATGATACATTTTATTGGAAATCTCCACTCCCGGAATGGCATCGTTGCTTCTTCTGATTTCTTCGATATAACGATTGCCCTCCTCAATAACCTTTTGCACATCCTCGGAAAGCTGTGTTTTCGGTCTTCTTGCTTCTTCTGCTTTTCTTTCCTCCATGTTTCGTTCTGTCTCTAAATACTGCTCATAAGCATCGTCTGTCGCCATAAAACACACGCCGTTTTTATCCAGATGACCTTCCAAAAACATTCGTTTGTCAATCATTTTCTTTAAATCCTTACGTACAAACTTTTCTGATTTTCTGACGCTTTTTGCCAAATCCTTTACATTTGCATAAGGTTTTCCGTTTAAAGTTTTTACATAAGAACGAAATCTTTTAATTTTCTTTCGCAAACGGTTTCCGCAGATACCCATAATAGCGCTAAGTCCCATAGCCGGCAGGAAAATCATCATTACCGTACCGATTTTAGAAGCAATGCTTCCTATAAAAAGAGATAAAATCCCCAATATTCCCGCTGTTACGCCAAACATAATAGTAAGGGCAATTCCCAATGTTGTAAAAAGAAGTCCCAATGCCTTTGCTCCGTTTGTATTGACAAATAAGGCAAATTCTTCTCTGGCTTCCTTCATTCGTTCCTTTTGAGAAGGACTTCGATAGCCCCCAAAAGGTCTGTAACTATACTTATTGCTGTAAGCATTTCCCGCTCTTTTCATACTCTGTGCAACATTTCCAAGGGCGCTGTCAAGAGTCGCACCTAAGTCTCTGTTTAGCGCACTGAAATCTCCGCTGTTAATTGCGTGCTGCACAATGTCCTTTACATCTCTCCCCAGATTATTCCAATCATTCACCGGCATGTCATTCACTCCTATTCTAACAGTCCAATTTACCAACCTGTGATTACTGTTTCCTTAAATTATATATGAAAGATTGTAAAAAAGCAACGGAACATCTCTTGCAATTCACACGTTAAAGTTTTATAATGTTAAAAAATTACATAAAAGCTGTTTTCGCTCAGCTATGCAGCAGAATGGAGGATGAAAATGGATAAAAAGAATATTGATTGGAAAAATCTTGGATTTGGTTATATGCAGACAGACTACCGTTATGTATCCAATTTCAAAGAGGGGAAATGGGACGAAGGCACTTTGACAACAGATGCCAATGTAGTTATTAATGAATGTGCAGGTGTGCTGCAATATGCACAAACTGTCTTTGAAGGCTTAAAAGCATATACCACAAAGGATGGAAAGATAGTAACCTTCCGCCCTGACTTAAATGCCCAGCGTATGGTGGACTCAGCAAACCGACTGGAAATGCCGCCATTTCCTGCTGAAAGATTTCTCGATGCAGTGGCTAAAACAGTAAAAGCAAATTCTGCTTTTGTTCCTCCTTATGGTTCCGGTGCTTCTCTGTATATCCGACCATATATGTTTGGAGCAAATCCTGTTATCGGCGTAAAACCAGCAGATGAATATCAGTTCCGTGTATTTACCACACCGGTAGGCCCCTACTTTAAAGGTGGTGTAAAGCCACTCACTTTAAGAGTCAGCGATTTTGACAGAGCTGCTCCTTGTGGAACAGGACACATTAAAGCAGGACTGAACTATGCCATGAGTATGCATGCTATTGTAGATGCACATAAAGAAGGTTATGATGAAAACCTATACTTAGATGCAGCAACAAGAACAAAAGTAGAAGAAACCGGTGGTGCAAACTTTATCTTTATCACAAAGGACAAAAAAGTAGTCACACCGAAATCCAACAGTATTCTTCCTTCTATTACACGCCGTTCCCTTTTACAGGTTGCAAAAGATTATCTGGGACTGGAAGCAGAAGAAAGAGAAGTTTATCTGGATGAGCTTCAGGACTTTGCAGAGTGCGGTCTTTGCGGAACTGCCGCTGTAATCTCTCCAGTAGGCAAAATCGTAGACCACGGAAAAGAAATCTGTTTCCCAAGCGGCATGGAAGCCATGGGCGAAGTGACAAAACAGTTATACAATACCCTTACAGGAATTCAGATGGGAACTATTGAAGCTCCGAAGGACTGGATTTATGTAATAGAATAATAAAACACCGACAATCTTTCAGACATTTTACTGTCCGTAGATTGTCGGTATTTTTATGCTCCCAATATCATTTTTATACAGTAAATACCATTTTATTTTCATTTGAAAACTCTTCTGCATACTGCAGTCCCATAACATGAAACTCTTTTATTTTTTCAATATCTTCTATCTGATTTTCCGCCATATAACGAACCATCTCGCCTCTCGCCATCTTTGAAAAAGTCCCTTTCTGCTTTACCTTTCCATTATGAACTTCTCCAAATTCTACCGTAATGAAGCGCTCCTTTGGCAAAATATATTTGGAAATGCTTTGAGAGTATTCTTTAGATGCCAGATTAATGACAATTCCGTCGTCCTTTATTACTTCTTGATACAACTTATCTCCCCAGAACTCATATAAATCTTTGCACCCTTCTGTTTCCAGCTTGGTTCCCATTTCCAAACGATAAGGTGTCACTCCGTCAAAAGGCTTTAACACCCCGTAAAATCCCGATAAAATACACAAATGCTCCTGAATATAGGTCAGCTCTTTTTCTGTGAAAACCTGTGGCGCTATGTGCTGATACTGCAAGCCCTCGTAGGACAGGATTGCCGGTGTAAGACCTGTCTTCAAATTCATATCACGAAAACGCTCTGCGTTTAGTCTTGCGATTTTGTCATTGCATTTCCACAATGCTTTCTGCTCCTCGTAAGTATATCCCCTGATTTTCTCACATAAGCTTTCTGCCTCCGGTAAAAACTTTGGCAGCCCCTGTATCGGCAGACAGTCTGTATCTACATTCATTTTCTTTGCCGGTGAAATAATAATCTTCATAAATAATCCTATAATTCCTCTAACATCTGTGCAGGATTATCTGCTGCTTTCACTTTTCCGAAAGCTTTTACGATTATTCCCTGCTCGTCAATTAAATAGGTGGTGCGAACCACACCCATAGTCTTCTTTCCGTAATTATTTTTCTCTTTCCATACATCATAAGCCTGAATACAGGATAATTCCGTATCAGATAACAATGTAAAAGGAAGCTCATACTTTTCCTCAAATTTTTTATGTGAAGCAACACTGTCCTTGCTTACCCCTAAAACCACAGCGTTTTTTTCTAAGAACTGAGGATATCGCTCGGCAAAACCACAAGCCTGCGTTGTACAGCCTGCGGTATTGTCTCTTGGATAAAAATATAAAATTACTTTTTTTCCTTTATATTCTTCCAGACTATGAATTTCTCCGTTCTGGTCCGGCAATGAAAAATCCGGCGCCTTTGTACCGATTTCTAACATATTATTTTCTCCTATGCCTATTCTATTTTTCTCTATAATTTAATAAACTGCTCTACATTTACAATAAATACCGTTGCACCGCCTACTTCAATGGTTACCGGCGGAGCTGCATATCCCATAACAGGACCTTTTGTGCCGGCAGAATAAGCAGGGTTCATCATGACCTCCTGACGTCTGGAACATTCTTCTTTAATAATCTGAAGTACCGTATCTACCTGTTCATCCTCTGTACCAATCATCAATGTGGCGTTTCCTTTACGTAAAAATCCACCTGTACTGGAAAGCTTTGTCACACTGATTTTCTCTTTATTTAATCGCTCTATTACAAATCCCTCATCTTCTTTTCGTACAATCGCAAAAATCATTTTCATAAAGCAACTACCTCCTTAGCCTTGAGTTTCTTTGTTCAAGTATTGTATCACAGTTTTAAAAATATTTCCACATTTACTGAAATTGAAACAGATTTAATCCCACTTTTTCCTCAAATCGTCTGTCTACTCTGCCCTCTATTAACGTAATAACCATTTCACATGTGGCGCTGATAATTGCTTTGTTTAAATGTCCCCCAAACACCTGCCCTTTTTCATTTCCTGCACTCATGTGAAGATGGCAGTAGAATTCATCATTCATAGTATTGATTGTCCCTGTTAAAGAAACTATTTCAAAGCTTCCTTTAAATTCATTGGCATGATATTCTTTTGCCTCTGTATCAAACACACCCACTGTAAATTCACTGACCGCTCCCAGTGCGCTGATGTCTGCCAATTTAATCTTTTCTTTCTCCGCTACCTCACGGACTTTTTCTAAAATTTCCTCGCCCTTATCCATTCTCACAATGATTTTATTTTGAAATTTTCTATATTCCATAATCACAACCTCCTGTTTTTGTTATTGAAAATTATATCATTCTCACAGTTATCCGTCATTCTATTTTTCTGTTTTCCCCTTGTATTTCTATATGGGCTGTCTTATACTGATTGTAAGACAAGCAAGGTGGTGATTTATTGGAGGTCGGAACAACGTTATCCAAAACACTTCATACAGCGAGAAGCCATGCTGATTATGATGCCGCTTGCAAGCGTCTTCTTTCAGACAAGGTTATTCTTGCATGGATTATGAAGAATTGTCTAAAAGAATACCGAAATTGCAGTATTCAAGAAATTATGGACAATTACATCGAGGGTGAACCTCAAATCGCAAAGGTTCCCGTTACACCAGATGAAACGAATATCGTTACCAACTCCATGATTAAAGGTCTAAGCACAGAAGATAAAACCATTACCGAAGGTACTGTTACATACGACATACGATTTCTGGCGACAGCACCGAAATCCAAAGATTTTATCCGTTTAATTCTCAACATAGAAGCACAAAACGATTTCTATCCCGGGTATCCTCTTTTAAAACGTGGCATATACTATTGCAGTCGTATGATTTCCGCACAATACGGGACAGAATTTACTGCTTCCCACTATGAGAATATTAAAAAAGTATACAGTATTTGGATTTGTCCAAATCCACCAAAAAAATGGGAAAATACAATTACAGAATACTCTATTACAGAAAAACAACTTGTAGGACACTTTTCTGAAGCACCGGAACATTATGACTTACTATCTACTATTTTAATTTGCTTAGGCAATTCAAACAGCCAAAATTATACCGGTGTTTTAAAGCTTTTAGACGTCCTGCTATGTTCCAAAAAAACACCCGATGAAAAAGAGGAAATTCTTCATGATGATTTCAACATAAAAATGACGCAAAATTTAGAAAAGGAGGTATCTCTGATGTGTAACCTTAGTAAAGGTGTAGAAGAAAGAGGCATTGAAAAGGCTACTTTTCAAGCACTTCAAAATCTCATGGACTCTCTGAAAATAAATGCAGAGCAGGCTATGCTTCTGCTGAAAATACCAAAAGCTGAACAGGAAAAATATGCTTCTATGCTGAAAAAAGTTTAACACGAAAAACGCAAGACACTTCCTAAAAAATGTCCTGCGTTTTTCTTATTTTTTCAAGAAATAAAAAAGCGCGAGACGGGACTCGAACCCGCGGCCTCGACCTTGGCAAGGTCGCGCTCCACCAACTGAGCCACTCGCGCATATCGTGTTGAAATATCTCTCAAACACGAAATATAATATACTATATGTTTCCATATCTGTCAATACTTTTTTTAAAACTTTTTTTATTTTTTCTCAGGTACGCAAAATTGCGCTGAGCACATATTGATTATTCGGAAAATTCTTATGGGTAATATCTTCCAATCGGATTAAATCCACATCCAGCCAAAGCTCCTCTGCTACCACCATCAGATGAGAAAACATCACTCCGAAGTTCATCTCCTCGTATTTCCCCAAATGGTTTAGATTATGCTTCTTTGCAAACACATGAATACGGTTATCATATACCACAAACCTCCACGGCTGGCTGTTATAGCTGGAAGGTGCAAGCCGTGCCGCTTCTAAAAGCTGTTTCATCCACTGTCTCGGCACTTCCTTATAAACACAAAGTTCCTTTAACTCCATACGTTTTGCATCTACCGGTTTTCTGGTATAGCTGCCCTTGCTTTTTCCAAATGCCATAGTAATCATAAATTTTAAATCGCCTCTATGAGGATTGCCCAGTTTTGGCTTTACGCTTCCTAAAAAGCATGTTCCCAGACCTTTGGTACACAAAAACAAAGCAAGCTGCTCCATAATATAGCCGGCGTTCATCTGTGCCAAATCTTTTTCCTCTGAGTAAAACGCAATATAATAGGGCGCTTTTACTCCCAGAAAGTGCATTCTTTTGTTTTGTCCTTTTGTATTGTCAATAATTGAAATCTCCGTACGAATACCGGGATTTAATCCTTCAATCTGCGTATAAAACTCCTGTATCTCCTGCAATATTTCAAGAGATATTGCTTCCATTTCATAATTTCGTACAGATTTTCTTAAAAAAATAGCTTCGTATAAATTCATATTCTCACCTTTAATCTCTATGTAACAATATTGTAACATATAAATTTTGAAATGCAATGATTATTTTCTAAAATTTCTATTGACAAATTCTTACAGGCTTTGTATTATTGTACTAATCAAATAATACAGTAATACAATTTATCAAACTTACAGGAGGTGTTACAGATGTCTTGGAACTTAAATCCTGAGTATCCTATTTACACTCAGATTATGGAGCACATTACCTCTGATATTATATCAGGAACTTATGCTCCCGGTTCAAAGCTCCCCTCTGTTCGAGAATTGGCTCAAACTGCCGGCGTTAATCCCAACACCATGCAGAAAGCTCTTTCCGAATTGGAGCATACGGGACTTTTATACAGCCAGAGAACCAGCGGACGATTTGTTACGGAAGATTTAGCTATGATTGAACAAGTAAAAACACAAATTGCATCCCAGCAGGTAAAAGAGTTCCTTCTGAAAATGGAACATCTGGGATATAGCAAACAAACCATTATCCAGCTTATTGAAAAAATTCAGATTAAGGAGGACAAATGATGAACCCTATTTTAGAATGTCGCAATCTCACAAAATGTTACGACAATAAAATTGCTCTTAATAAAATAAATCTTTCCTTGGAACGTGGCAAGATTATTGGACTTTTAGGACCAAACGGGAGCGGAAAGACCACATTGATTAAATTATTAAACGGACTTCTTGTTCCCACAGAAGGCTCTATTTTTGTAGACGGTCATACTCCCGGAATAGAAACGAAGAAAATAGTTTCTTATCTTCCTGAGCGTACTTATCTCTCCATGCACATGCGGGTTTCCGAAATCATTAACTACTTTGCTGATTTTTACAGCAATTTTGACAGAAGCCGTGCTTACGATATGTTAAAGCATCTGAACATCAATCCCACAGATCGTTTACGCACCATGTCAAAAGGAACAAAAGAAAAAATCCAGCTCATCCTTGTTATGAGTCGCAGAGCCAGTCTCTATTGTCTGGACGAGCCCATTGCCGGTGTAGATCCTGCTGCCAGAGATTATATTCTCTCTACTATACTGAATAATTATGATGAAAATGCAACTATTATTATTTCTACACATCTAATTTCCGATGTAGAAAACATTTTAGATGATGTAGTGTTTATTCAAAACGGTCAGATACGTCTGTGTGACAGCGTAGATAACATTCGTTTTAATCAGGGAAAATCCGTGGACTCTTTATTTAGGGAGGTATTCAAATGTTAAAAAAATTATATAAATACGATTTAAAATCCGTTTCCTTACTGCTGGTGATTTTACATGCTGTGCTGATTGTCTATACTGTCATAGGACGTATTGGAATTTTTATCGCTGAAAGAGCTCAGGCTTTCGTCTCTTTGGAGGCTTCCAGACTTTGGGGAATTGCCGGTGCTTTTTATATTATAGGATTTATTCTATTTATTTTAGCCATTGTCCTTGCAACGGTTGTGTATTTAGCTGTCCGTATTCAGAAAAATCTTTTTTCCGATGAAGGCTATTTAACCCACACCCTTCCGGTTAAGCCCACTCAGATTCTTTGGTCAAAGGTGTTTGTTATCTGGACATGGAGTATCATTGATTTCATCTGTGTTACGATTTCTGTCTTTACTTTAATCACTTATAAAGATACTTTACCGGAAATTTTAAAAGGCGCTTCCACCTTCTTTGGAACGCTATTCGGAAGCTTTGGTTTTACAAATTGGTTAGAAGAAGTCATTACCCTTTTCGCAGGATTAGCACAGTATTTCGGTTTTTATACCCTGTTGCTTCTGTTCGCCATGTGCTTGGGAAATCTCTTTAAAAGCCATAAAATTCTGGGAACTATTCTCTCTTTCTTTGGCTTGAATATTGTTCTGAGTTTTCTCAATACTATGATAACTTTTATTGTTCCCGGATTAAGCCCATTTATGCAGGCAAATCTCACACAGGATAATCTCTCTGTTTACAGCAGCAGACTGATGATTTTCACCCTTGTATGGAATATTCTCTTTTCCGTCATCTTCTTTATGGGAAGTCGATACATTCTCACAAAGAAATTAAATCTGGACTAAATGTGAATATTTATAATTTTTACGCTCAGTATATGCTGGAAAAAAAGGAACTGTGACTGCACTTATCGTGGCAGCTTCAGTTCCCTATTTTTCGCTTTCTTTTACTTCTTTTTCTACTTCTTTTATCTGTGCTTTCACATCTTTTTTAAACTTTTCCCACTGTTTTGGATTTTCCACATAATATTTCGGACATATCTTTCCTGTCACATCATAATGGCGGATTACATCTTCTTCTGTAAGGTTAAACCGATAACAAAGCCAGCCTGTCAAACGAACAAGAGACAGATAAGTAGCATCGGTAAATTCTCCGGTTTCGTCTACATGACAGCACTCAATGGACAGGGTGTCATCATTTCTGGAATTTGAAGCATACGCCACTTCTGTACTTGGAACACACTGAACGATTTCCCCGTCAATGCCCACAACAAAATGGCTGCTGACTTTTGTTTCATGGCTTTCCTTTAATCCATCAAAATAATCTCTGTTGTTTTTCGCCGTACTTCCCGGATTTGCTGTATAATGCACAACAATTCCTTTTATTTTTTCTAAAGGTGTCCCCGGTCTGGAATACTCGTTTGGCTCTATTAAATCCACATCAAAAGGCGGCGCTCCTACAAAGGACTCATTTCTGGCTTTTAAAAGTCTGTGTTCTTCAATTTTATTCTTCACCTTATTTACAAGGAAAAAGAACAACAGAACCATGAGAACAGAAAACAAAAGCAGAAAAATTCTGCGCCTGCGCTGTCTTATCCTTTTCCTCCTGCGCTGCTGCCTTCTGCTCTCAAAGTCTAAAACTTCCTCGTCTCTTTCTCTTTTTCGTAACATCATCCTATGTACACTCCCGATTGGAACTTATTCCTCAAGCTGCTTGCTTTCATTGTGCACATAGTCCTTACAACTGTCAAGTGATTTCCCTATAATTTAGTTTTATTTAATTTTCTCTCTGGATTTGATTTAATCGGCTGTTCAGTTCTAAAAGCTGTTCCTTTGTCATTTTTTCCCCAATAGCACCCATGGTATTTATCATTCTAAGCACAGTAAAGCTGCCCAGCATTTGCATCATATCCTCTGCTTTTTTCTTTGCTTTTTCATCCTGCGTTTCCACATTCCTGTTTAAAAGCGTTCCTAAAATATGCTCAAACAAAGCTTTTCCCTGCTTAGATTTTAAAATTTCAGAGACTTTATCATTTAAAGAATAATATCCCGGAGCTTCTTCAATATCAAACCAGTTTAACACAGCGCCCTTTTCCTTTAAGCGATACGCTTCGTCAAACTTTTCTGTCTTTCGAATGAAGCTTTGATCTTTGCATGCCCCTGCTTTTGCAGTGATAATGGTTTCTCCTTTATTGGGAACAGTAAAATAAAAGAAATGCTCGTCACTGACCTGTTTTTCATATTCCTGTCCGTTTAGGTACAGAGTTACCTCCGGAAAGTTTGAGTATACGGTTATCTTAGTCTTCTCTTCCACTCTGTTTACATAGCGCTTTCCGCAAATGTGTACAAAGAGTTCATGAGAAAGCCACGCTTTATACGCATAGAACGCATCTTTTTTATATTTCCTGTCAAAAGTAACAAGTCCCTTATGGTTTTGCCCGTTTTCGCCGCCTTCATTTCTGGCATCTGCCCCGAAATCAAACATATTCCACACATGAGTTGCCCATAAATATGGTCTTGTAAAAAGCTGCTTAATCAGTTCTTCATGGTAATATGCCTGATATTCCTCCGTATAATCGCCCTGCTGTGGCTCTGAGGTATGCCAGTTTAATGCTTCACAGCCATACTCACTGACACCAATGGGAATTTGAGGAAATTCCTTATGGAAGTTATCCAGCCACGGTCCATTCATGGACACATCTCCTCCGTACCAGCCGAAATAATGGTTATAAGAAACCACATCCGGAATTTGAATATAAGGATGATGAATGTCACACATAGATACTACCGCCATTGTTGTCAGTCTTGTACTGTCCATTTCATGGCACAAATCATTTAAAATTTTATGATTTTCCAGTAAATCCTCCTCATTGGCATCCTGCATGGTGATTTCGTTAGAAAGCCCCCATACTACAATAGAAGGATGGTGATAATTCTGTATTATCAGCTCTTTCATCTGGGAAACCGTATTTTCCCCACCATTTGGTAAATGAGCCGATATATACGGAATTTCCGCCCACACTACCATACCTCTCTCATCACATAAATCGTAAAAATACTGGTCGTGCTGATAATGAGCAAGCCGTATGGTTGTTGCCCCCAGCTCACAAATTAAATCCATATCTTCTTTATGGTGCTTTGGCAAAAGGGCATTCCCAATCCCCCATCTGTCCTGATGTCTTGATACACCCCTTAGTGGATAGCTTTCCCCATTTAACAGAAAACCTTTTTCCGGATGAATTTCAAAAGTACGGCAGCCAAATCTGGTATATACATTGTCCAAAATCTTACCGTTCTCTGTCAGCTCAACCTCTGCATAATAAAGATAAGGGTCTTTTCGTCCGTTCCAACGATGAACATTATTTATTTTCATCTGAATTTTTCTGTCTGCTGCGGAACATCTCTTTTCTGCCACAAGCTTCCCCTGCCTGTCACGAATTTTATATACAAGGTTTTGTCCCTCCTTTTTTTCTGTAATCCATGTCTCTATGGTAATCTCTGCATCATTCCCTTGAAGGACAGGCGTTACCTGAAGTCCCTCTCCCCCGCAGTATTCCAAATCAAAATGAGCAGCTGAAACTCCTATAATATTCACATCACGGTACAGACCGCCGTAAAAGGTAAAATCAGCCATTTGAGGATAAACGCTGTCATTTTGGCTGTTATCCACGGTAATTACCAAAAGACTCTCTTCCTTTAGCTCCTTGGTGATATCTACACGCCATGTAGAATATCCTCCGTCATGATGCGCCAGTTTTCTTCCGTCCACATATATATCGGCAGAAGAATTTGCTCCCCGAATTTCCAGAAAATATTTATCTGCCTTTGGAAGTTCTGCTCTCTTAATCATCTTGGCATAATATCCCGTCCCACGATAATAGTCGTTGTTCCCGTCCTGTCCGTCTATATTATTCCATGTATGGGGCAAATGTACCCAGCACCACCTTTTTGGCATTTCTTTCGGAATTTCATCTGTATCTTTTGTAAACGCCCATTTTTCATTGATATTGATTACCTGTCTCATCCTGCACTCTCCTGTTCTCTTCTTAATTTCAATGCCGTTATATTCTCCTCCACCCGCTTTTTGTTCAATGGATAAAGAAACAGCAGGCTAAGGGCGACTCCCAGATAAAGAATTCCGGGAAGCAATGTTGCGATATTATAAATTCCGTCCAAAACCTCCTGCGTCTGTATGGTCTTCGCTGAATTAAATCCGATTATTCCCAGCGCATAACCGCCCAAGCCTCCGGCAAATGCCTGTCCGATTTTTCTTGCAAAAGAATAAGCCGCATAAATCGTACCATCCTCTCTTTTTCCTGTCCGCACTTCCTGATCATCAATCACATCTGTAATAAACGCCCATAAAATCAAGTTAAAAATTCCAAATCCCAAAAATCCCAGAATGTTAATGCCAATATAAAGGGCTGCTGATTTTGTGTGAAGAAAAAATAGCAGGAAACAGGAAATTGCACTGCACAGACAACCGAAAATTCCGATTTCCTTTTTTCCGAACCTTTTGGAAACAGGTACTGCAAAAGGCGCTAAAGCAAGAGAAGGCAGAACGCCTGCCAAAGTCATGACAGAAAGCGCTTCTTTGTTTTTAAAATAATCAATAAAAAGATATTGGTTGATCGACTGTGTCATAATCTGTGCTACCAATAAAAGCAGCGCAGCCAGAATAATCCCCAGAAGCGCCCTGTTAGAAAGAAGGTCTTTTGCCGTCTGTCCAAAACCTGCTTTTTCCTGTGTTTCCTTTGTCTGCACTTTTACACGTTCCGTGGTCATGAAATAACACAACAGGTAACAAATAATTGCAGCAACGGAAAATACTCCTGCAACAAGGGTAAAGCGTTTCTCATTTACTACCTGATTTCCCACTGCATCTGTGGTATATACCAGCAGAGGCGCTCCTACTCCTACAATTAACTGCGCCAGCACAGCGCCTACGCTTCGAAATGTAGAAAGAGACGCTCTGTCATCTGCATCAGGACTCAGTACAGACGCCATAGAACCATAGGGAATATTGATGGCTGTATAAAAGATACTTCCCCATAAAATATACGTTACAAACATGTACACAATTTTCAGTCCTTGCGGAGCATCCTTCATTCCGCCTTGATACATCAAAAAACTGGCAAGAGCTACCGGACCGCACATTCTTAAAATCCACGGACGAAATCTGCCGTCTTTGGAAGGCTTCTCTTTGTCTACAATCCTTCCCATGGTAATGTCGGTAAAGGCATCCACACATCGGGCAACTAAAAATAACGTACCTACCATACCGGCGCTGATACCCAATACTTTTGTATAAAACACCATTAAAAAGACACTGGCAAAAAGAAAGGTAAAATCATTTCCGAAATCACCGAACATATACCCGATTTTATCTTTCATTCCAAATGCACTGTTTTCTGTTCGTTCCATTCTTCTGCTCCTTATTTTATTTAGTATCTTAAAAGTAATATAGCCTGAACTTACAACTTTCATACATTGTAAGTTCAGGCTATATTATTTTTAAGCTTTTCTATTCAATATCTATTTTTAAATCTTTATAAAAATATTCGTTGTCTCTTTCTCCGATTTCCCGTATCACCCTGCAAGGATTTCCAACAGCCACTACATTGGCAGGGATATCTTTTGTCACAATGCTTCCCGCTCCCATAACAGAATTTTCTCCGATAGTAACA
>UQAX01000008.1 GCA_900539145.1 uncultured Blautia sp. | reverse complement strand
TCATTTTCAGCTTGTCAAGTACTTTTTTAAAAAGTTTTTTTGCTGCCTTTCGGCACCTCTGCTCTTTTGCGACAGCCATACTAGATTATCACATCTGCATCTCTCTGTCAAGAACTTTTTTAAACTTTTTTTGCTGTCTTTCATCTCTCATCGACAGCTTATTTATATTATCATGTCTTATTACTTCTGTCAACACTTTTTTTACTTTTATTTACATATTTTTCATCTGATATTATTAAAGAACTCCTTCTATTTCAAAAAAGCAGGACAAACACCTGAAATGTCTGTCCTGTAAAATTCACTTTTATTCATCAATACTATAATTTGGAGCTTCTTTTGTAATATGAATATCGTGCGGATGAGACTCTTTCAAAGATGCAGCTGAAATTTTAACAAAATTTCCGGTTTCTTTTAATGTCTCAATATCTTTTGCACCACAATATCCCATTCCGGAACGAAGACCGCCGATTAACTGGAATACTGTATCTTCTACATGTCCTTTATATGCAACACGACCTTCTACACCTTCCGGTACAAGTTTCTTTGCATCCTGCTGGAAATAACGGTCTTTACTTCCGTTTTCCATAGCAGAAATAGAGCCCATTCCTCTATATACTTTATATTTTCTTCCCTGATATAATTCAAAGTCTCCAGGACTTTCATCACAGCCTGCAAAGATGCTTCCCATCATACATACATTCGCACCTGCTGCAATGGCTTTTGTCATATCTCCGGAATATTTAATACCGCCGTCTGCGATAATCGGAATTCCATATTCTTTTGCTACTTCATAGCAATCCATAACTGCTGTAATCTGAGGTACACCAATACCTGCAACTACACGTGTTGTACAGATAGAACCTGGTCCAATTCCTACTTTTACAGCGTCTACACCTGCTTCAATTAATGCTCTTGTAGCCTCTCCTGTGGCAACATTTCCCGCAATCAGCTGTAATTCAGGATATTTTTCCTTAATTTCACGAACTGCTTTCAAAATATTTGCAGAATGTCCGTGTGCAGAGTCTACAACAATAACGTCAACATTTGCATTTACAAGAGCGTCTACTCTTGCCATAACGTTTGCAGTAATACCGACTGCAGCGCCGCATAAAAGACGTCCCTGAGCATCTTTTGCAGATAATGGATATTTAATCTGTTTTTCAATATCTTTAATTGTAATAAGACCTTTTAAATTGAAGTTTTCATCTACAATCGGAAGTTTTTCTTTTCTGGATTTTGCTAAAATCTTCTTTGCTTCCTCTAATGTTACGCCTTCACGTGCTGTAACTAAATTTTCTGATGTCATACATTCCTTAATTTTTCTTGAGAAATCCTCCTCAAATTTCAGGTCACGATTTGTAATAATACCTACCAGTTTTTTGCCTTCTGTAATCGGCACACCTGAAATACGGAATTTTGCCATGAGATCATTGGCATCTGCCAGTGTATGTTCCGGAGAAAGATAAAATGGATCTGTGATAACTCCGTTCTCTGAACGTTTTACCTTATCTACTTCCTCTGCCTGTTCTTCGATTG
Organism: uncultured Blautia sp.; assembly: GCA_900539145.1. Taxonomy (GTDB): domain Bacteria; phylum Bacillota; class Clostridia; order Lachnospirales; family Lachnospiraceae; genus Blautia. The sequence continues at coordinate 73,835 of UQAX01000008.1, read as the reverse complement.
TCATGTTTTTGTGAATGATACCAATACCACCCTGTCTCGCCATGGCAATCGCCATACGATGTTCAGTAACTGTATCCATACCTGCACTCATCATCGGAATATTTAATTTCACCTTTTTTGTCAGATATGTTGATAGTTCAACCTGATTTGGGATTACTTCTGAATATGCAGGAACTAAAAGCACGTCATCAAAAGTAATTCCTTCGCCAATAATCTTACCCATCTTGGTTCTCCCTTCAATTTATTTATAGTATAGTAATATAGCAAATTACGACAAAACTGTCAATCCATAAAGACCTTTCTCGGACATGATTTTTGAATATTTTCAAGTAATGTCTGATCAGGCTCCAGCAATACTTTGCAGATTTCCTTCTCATCAGGAATAATCATGGCATATACCTTGTGTTCTTTATTTCCCGATGAAAAATCTAAAACTTTTAATTTTGTGTTATGATTTTGATAATCCATTCTATGTGAATTGACAGGTGCCATAATCTCCATTTTTGCCAAATCAAAGGACTGTACACGTTTTCTCTTTGATTTTGCCATAATTTTATCAATATCTAATTCACCGTTTACATAGACATACTCATATTCCAAATCCAGATTTGGTAAAATAAAATATGCCGCAATACCAAGACCAAGTGTTAAAACCCATACCAGCGGAATGATTACACCCACTACTGCCGTTGCTGCAATTACTCCTATCAGCAGGAATTTAATTACTTTGTCTTTTCCAGTCTGCTCCTTTTTAACCAGCAGCTCTGAATACGAGTCATTCATTCTTTCTTCCTCCTATGTCTTCTGTTTTCTAACAAACAGTGTATCACAAATGCCCCTTTGTTGCAAGAAAGGAAAAGCCGGTGTTCCCGCTTTGAACACCGGCTAAAAACCTATTTTCTTACATCATTCCCATTCCTGGAGCGCCTGCTGGCATTGCTGGAGTTTCTTCTTTAATTGTAGAAACAACTGCTTCTGTTGTAAGTAATGTACCTGCTACACTTGTTGCATTCTGTAATGCGCTTCTTGTAACTTTTGCTGGGTCCAGAATACCTTTTTTAACCATATCTACATATTCTTCATGTAATGCGTCAAATCCTGTACCAACTTCAGACTCTCTTACTTTATTAATAATAACAGAACCTTCCAGTCCGGCATTTGCTGCAATATGGAATAATGGTGCTTCTAAAGCTTTTAATACTACTTTTGCACCTGTCTTTTCGTCACCCTCTAAAGTATCTACTACTTTTGCTACTTCTTTTGATGCGTGGATGTATGCAGAACCGCCACCTGCAATAACGCCTTCTTCTACTGCTGCTCTTGTAGCGTTTAAAGCATCTTCCATACGAAGTTTTGCTTCTTTCATTTCTGTTTCTGTGGCAGCACCTACACGGATAACAGCAACACCGCCTGCTAGTTTTGCAAGTCTTTCCTGTAATTTTTCTTTATCAAATTCAGATGTAGTTTCTGCAATCTGATGTTTAATCTGAGCAACTCTTGCATCAATTTCTTCTTTTTCGCCCATACCGTCTACAATAACAGTTGTTTCTTTCTGAACTTTAACAGATTTTGCACGTCCTAGCTGTTCCAGAGTTGTATCTTTTAACTCTAATCCGATTTCATCAGAAATCACAGTACCATTTGTTAATACAGCAATATCTTTCAGCATTTCTTTTCTTCTGTCGCCATATCCAGGAGCTTTTACAGCGCATACAGAGAATGTACCTCTTAATTTGTTTACGATTAAAGTTGTAAGAGCTTCTCCTTCGATATCTTCTGCGATAATCAATAATTTAGCGCCTGTTTTTACAATCTGCTCTAAAACAGGAAGAATGTCCTGAATATTGGAGATTTTTTTATCTGTGATTAAGATATATGGATCGTCTAAAACAGTTTCCATTTTATCCATGTCTGTTGCCATATATGCGGAAATATAACCGCGGTCAAACTGCATACCTTCTACTAAATCCAATTCTGTTTTCATGGTTTTGGATTCTTCGATTGTAATAACACCGTCTTTGCTTACTTTTTCCATTGCTTCTGCAACCATTTCGCCAACTTCATCATCACCTGCTGAAATTGCTGCTACTCTTGCAATCTGGTCTCTTCCTTCGATGTTGGAGCTCATGTTCTGAATTGCATTTACTGCTGCTTCTGTTGCTTTTTTCATACCTTTTCTCAGGATGATTGGATTTGCACCTGCTGCCAGGTTTTTCATACCTTCGTGTACCATAGCCTGAGCTAAAACAGTTGCTGTTGTTGTACCGTCTCCGGCTACATCATTTGTTTTTGCAGCAACTTCTTTAATGAGCTGTGCGCCCATGTTTTCAAAGCCGTCTTCTAATTCAATTTCTTTTGCAATTGTAACACCGTCGTTTGTAATAAGCGGTGCGCCGAAGGATTTATCTAAAACAACGTTTCTTCCTTTTGGGCCTAATGTAACTCTTACTGTATCTGCTAATTTATTAACACCAGCTTCTAATGCAGCTCTTGCTTCTCTGCCATATTTAATTTCTTTTGCCATGATGACATTCCTCCTAAAATTTAAGCTTTCAATTTTAAATTATTTTACAACAGCTAAAATATCATTCTGTTTTACAATGATATATTCTTCTCCGTCAAGTTTTACTTCTGTTCCTGCGTATTTAGAATAAATAACCTGATCTCCTGCTGCTACTTCCATTTTTACTTCTTTGCCATCAACAATTCCGCCTGGTCCGACAGCAACAACTTCTGCCTGCTGTGGTTTTTCCTGAGCCTGACCCGGTAAAACAATTCCTGATTTTGTTGTTTCTTCTGCAACTAACTGTTTTAATACAACTCTGTCACCTAATGGTACTAACTTCATATCTATTTCCTCCTTTATCATTGCCATCCTTTGTTTATTAGCACTCATTGTAATCGAGTGCTAACCGATAGTCATATATTAGTTAATTTCATCCAATTTCGCAACTGTATATAGCAACTCTTTTCCCGTATTTATCTTCTATTTTCTCTCATTTTCTAATTTTTTCTCTTGTTTTTTCAGCTTTTTGTTTTTGTGCGGATTTTATAGATATTTTAGAAAAGGGGCTGTCGCATCAAGCAAACAGCCTCTTTCATTATTTCTTCACTAATTTTCTTTTCTTAATTTCTTCCAGTTCATCAAAAATAACTTCATTTAATACCTTAATGTAGGTTCCTTTCATTCCTGAGGAACGGGACTCTATTACGCCTGCACTCTCGAATTTTCTAAGGGCATTGACTATCACGGATCTTGTAATACCTACTCGGTCAGCAATTTTACTTGCTACCAGAATTCCCTCTTCACCGTTAAGTTCATCAAAAATATGAATAATTGCCTCTAATTCAGAAAAAGATAATGTACTGAATGCAGATTTAACTACTTGAATTTTTCTGTTTTCTTCTGCATTTTCCTCATGTACGGACCGCATCATTTCCAATCCGACTACGGTTGTACCATATTCACTGACAATAATATCCTCAATGTCATAAGGCTTCGCACTGCGATACATGAATAAAGTGCCCAGTCTTTCTCCTGCAATATCAATGGGACTTATAATTGCCATATATCGGCTAATCTGCTCATCCTCAAATCCAAGAGTCTGTAAATTTACATTTTCTTTTGTAGACAGCACACCCAGCAGTCTTTCATTTAAAAGATTGTCTATATAGCCGCCCACTTCACTGTCAATCAATTCAGTAATTCTATCTACCCCGGGACAATTTCCTACACCTAATACTTTTCCTTTTTTACTCATTACTAAAATGTTTGAATCCAGTGTTTCTACCATGACTTCACATATATCATTGAATAGAACTTTTGAAGCATGATTATTGTGAAGAAGCTTATTTATCTTTCTGGTCTTATCTAATAATTGTACGCTCATGGCGACCTCCTTTCTCCTCTTTCCCTGTTTTCGCTTAAATTCTTCATTTCTTACGGAAATCAGCAAAACAAGATTACTTCTTCTGTCTTTTTTATTCTATCACACAATATTTCTGAAATCAATGTGTAGTTTTACTATTTTCAGTCTTTTTAGTAGTTTTCTAATAATTTATACAATCTAAACATCCAAATTATTTACTGATTATCGTCATTTTCCTTTGGCTTTGCCATAACATATCCACAATGTTCATCTGCACATACCAATTTATTGCCTTTTTCTAACATATAGCCGCCACAGGAAGGACATTTTTCCTTTGAAGGACGCTGCCATGACATAAATTCACATTCCGGATTATTTTCGCACCCATAGTACAAACGTCCCTTTTTGCTTCTTTTTACTACAATGTCTTTTCCGCACACAGGGCAAGGCACTCCGATTTTTTCCAGATATGGTTTTGTATTTTTACATTCCGGAAAACCGGGACAGGCAAGAAATTTCCCATGAGGTCCATACTTAATTACCATATTTCTTCCGCACTGCTCGCAGATTACATCGGTTACCTCATCTTCGATTTTAACCTGTTCCAATTCTTTTTCCGCTGTCTTTACCGCTTCATCTAAATCAGGATAAAAGTTTCGAATGACCGTTTTCCACTGCACCTTTCCTTCACCCACATAATCCAAAAGCTCTTCCATCGTTGCCGTAAAGTTCACGTCTACAATACTTGGAAATGCTTCCTTCATAATATTATTTACCACTTCGCCAAGCTCTGTCATATACAAATTTTTGTTTTCCTTTGCCACATATCTTCTGGCAATAATCGTAGTAATGGTAGGCGCATAGGTACTTGGTCTTCCAATTCCTTTTTCTTCCAATGCTTTTACAAGAGCCGCCTCTGTATAATGTGCCGGAGGCTGTGTAAAGTGCTGCTGCTCCTGAAAGCTGTTAAACGCAAGCTTAGTATTTTCATCCAGACTTTTCATTAAAAACTGATTTTCTGATTTTGCATCATCTTCCTGTGTATACACAGCCATGAAACCGTCAAATTTCAGTTTAGACGCTGACACAGTAAAATAATATTCTCCGCCCTGAATTTTTACAGAAATTGTTTCATATTTTGCCTGCTGCATTCTGCTTGCTGCAAAACGTTTCCATATCAGCTGATATAAACGATACTGGTCTCGGGAAAGAGACTCCTTTAAGGATAAGGGTGTACGGCTGATATCTGTGGGACGGATTGCCTCGTGAGCATCCTGAATTTTCTTTTTGCTGTCATCCTTTTTCTCTGCTGTTGCCAGATATTCCTCTCCGAATTCTGATGCAATGTAGGTTCTTGCTGCATAATCCGCTTCTTCTGAAATACGTGTGGAATCTGTACGCAGGTAAGTGATAATACCAATCGTTCCGCTTCCTTTTACATCTACGCCTTCATATAACTGCTGCGCCAGACGCATTGTTTTTTGTGTGGAAAAATTGAGTACCTTAGATGCTTCCTGTTGAAGGGTACTGGTTGTAAAGGGCAGAGGAGCTTTTTTGCTGCGCTCTCCTTTTTTTACTTCTGCAATACGATATTCTGCATCTTTTAATTCGCTTAAAATCTTATCCATTTCTTCTTTGGAATGAATATTGATTTTTTTATTTTTATTTCCGTAAAATTTAGCTATTATAGGTTTCTTTTCTCCCTCTACGGAAAACTCAGCATCTAAGGTCCAGTATTCTTCCGGTATGAAATTATTGATTTCGTCTTCTCTGTCCCCAATAATTCTAAGTGCCACAGACTGTACACGCCCTGCACTTAAACCTCTTTTTACTTTTGCCCACAGCACCGGACTGATTTTATAGCCTACCATACGGTCTAAAATACGCCGTGTCTGCTGTGCATCTACTAAATCCATGTTAATATCTCTTGCCTCTTTAATAGAAGCTTTTACTGCTGTTTTTGTAATTTCGTTAAAGGTAATACGGCGCATCTTCTTTTCATCAAGCTTTAATGCATTTGAAAGATGCCATGAAATTGCCTCTCCTTCACGGTCGGGGTCAGTTGCCAGATACACTTTATCTGCTTTTTTCGCAGCTTTTCGAAGAGCTGCCAGTATATCCCCCTTTCCTCGAATAGTTATATATTTAGGTTCGAAGTCATTGTCTACATCAATTCCAAGCTGACTTTTTGGCAAATCTCTCACATGTCCATTGGATGCCATTACTTCATAATTTGAGCCGAGAAATTTTTTAATTGTTTTCACTTTTGCCGGTGACTCCACAATCACTAGATATTTCGCCATGTCAACCTCCTGTTCTGGTATAATAATTTTTTACAGGCTCTATAATAAGACCTTCCAGCTCCAGCTTCAATAAAATCTCCATAATTTCTCCTGATTTTAAAGGAACTTCCTGAAAGATTTCTTCTATATTTTTAGGCTGTAAATCCAGACAACTATACACCATTTCTTCATGGCTTGCAAGCCATATCTTTGATTTATGGAGGAAATCCCCCTTCTTTTCCGGTAAAATCTGAAGTTCAGACAAAATACTTTCTACCGAATTCGCAATTCCCGCTCCGTCGGCAATCAGCAGATTACACCCTTCACTTAAAGCATCATCTACTCTACCCGGAACGGCAAAAACTGTCTTTCCCTGCTCCAAAGCATAGTTTGCCGTAATTAAAGAACCGCTTTTTTTCTTAGCTTCCACTACAAGAACTAAATCAGCCAATCCGCTGATAATCCTGTTTCGTCTTGGAAAGTTGCCGGCAAAAGGCAGCGTCTGATTTTCAAACTCTGACAACACTCCTCCTTTTTTTATAATTTCCTCGTAAAGTCTCTGATTTTGCTTTGGATAACAAATATCCACACCGCATCCCAACACTGCATAAGTATTTCCACCTGCATCCAAAGCCCCTTTGTGCGCATTTGCATCAATCCCCTTTGCCAGTCCGCTGATAATCTGCACGCCCTGCTGTGCCAGCTCTTTTGCAAAGCGATATGCCTGATAAGCCCCGTAATGACTACACACACGTGCACCTACAATAGCAACCGTTTTTCCGGTTTCCAGTGGAAGTTTGCCTTTTACATAGATTGTTTGGGGCATATTTTCATAGACTAACAGCCGTTTGGGATATTTCTCCTCAAATCTGCTGCATTGCCAAATTTTTTCTGTCATTTCTCTCCTCCATCACCAGTCCTTCTTCTCCAACACCCGATACGATACTGCTTTACTGATATGCGATACTTCAATCTTTTCCGATTTTTCCAAATCTGCAATAGTTCTTGCTGTCTTTAAAATTTTATGATAGACTCGAACACTTAAATTCATTTTTTCATAAGCTCTTTTTAAAAGTTTTTCTCCTTCAAGACTGGTTTCGCAGTATTTCTCAATTTCCTGCCCTTTCAGACGTCCATTAAAAGAATTTTCTTTTCCTTGATAACGTTCCTTCTGAATGTCATGGACTTCTTTTATGATTTCCCTCAGCTCCCTGCTTGTTTTTCCTTTTTTCTTCTTCCAGAGCTGTTCTTTTGGAACTTGTTTCATCTCTGTGCACAAATCAAAGCGGTCAAAAATCGGTCCGCTGATTTTCCCCATATATTTTGCCACTTCTGTATCAGAGCAGGAGCATTTATTTCTATCCGGATAATAACCGCAGGGACAGGCATTCATTGCCCCAACAAAAAGAAAATCTGCCGGAAATTGAAAATTTCCGCTAACTCTGGAAATACAGATTTTATGTTCTTCCAAAGGCTGTCTTAAAATTTCTAACGTACTTCTGGAAAACTCCGGAAGCTCATCTAAGAATAAAATCCCTTTATGAGCAAGAGTAATTTCTCCCGGTCTTGGTATCTGTCCGCCTCCTGCTAATGCTTTTGGTGATGCAGTATGATGAGGCGTCCGAAAGGGACGTGTTTTCATAATGGGGTTTTCCTGTGACAAAAGCCCTGCCGCACTGTAAATCCCTGAAATTTCCATTGCCTCCTCTTTTGATAAAGCCGGAAAAATGCTCGGAATACTTTTTGCTATCATGGTCTTTCCTGAGCCTTTTGTACCTATCATCAAAAGATTGTGAAAACCTGCCGCCGCAATTACCGCCGCTTCTTTTGCTGCTTCCTGACCTGCAATTTCACAAAAATCCCATTCCCCTTCATAAACGGCATCCTCCCACTTCTTTGTGGGATTTCTCACTGCTCCCCAATTTTTAAGATCTGCACAGTCCGCAAGCTCTCTCATGTTTTCCACAGCCAAAATCGGTATCTCATCTATCATCTCAACCTCCTTTGCATTTTCTTTTGGAATAATACACAAACGGCACTTTTCTTTTACAGCCCTGTCTACAATAGGTAAAATTCCCTTTATTCCTTTGATTTCTCCACTGAGGCTTAATTCTCCTGCCATACATACATTTTCTAAGCAGGCAAAATCCAGATACCCAAACGCAGACAAAAGCGCCGCTGCAATAGGTAAATCAAACCCTGTTCCGTCCTTTTTTACATCTGCCGGCGACAGATTAACGGTGATGTGTTTTGCAGGAAAAGAAAAACCTGAATTTCTAAGAGCTGTACAGACTCTCTCCTGTGCTTCCCTCACTCTGGAGGATAAATATCCTACCATAGAAAATCCGGGAAGCCCATTCCTCACATCTGCTTCTACTTGTATAGGAATACAATTCACCCCTATAATAGCTGCTGACATTACTTTTCGAAACATAATACCTCCTATGTTATTTTTGTTTTATTTGGAATTTGTTGGCGGAAACGCCAGAATTTTAGAATTTTGATGTATTTACTTTACCATATTTTCCGGTATTTTACAATGGAAAAGCACTAAATCTCTTTCTTTCACATAAACTATAATTAAATTACTATGAGGTAAGCTTGTGTGAAAACATTTCTTAAGCCCCTGACTTCGGAAGAAGAAAGCTATTATCTTCAGGAATACAAGCAAGGCAATCTGGAAGCCAAAAATATTTTAATCGAACGAAATCTACGTCTGGTTGCACATATTGTAAAAAAATATCAGGGTGCTCCGGAGGAAATGGACGACTTAATATCCATTGGCACCATTGGGCTTATCAAAGCCATCCATACCTTTGATGCCCAAAAAGCAAGCAGGCTTTCCACCTATGCCGCCCGCTGTATTGACAATGAGCTTCTCATGCTTCTTCGCTCCAAAAAAAAGACCAACAGGGAGGTCTCTCTCTATGACCCTATTGGTACAGATAAAGAAGGAAATGAAATCAGTCTCCTTGACATTATAGAAACAGAGCCTGTGGATGTGGTAAAAAATTATTCTCTAAAGCAGGATATTGCCCACCTATACCAGCTGCTCCCAAAAGTTCTTACTACACGGGAACGTGAAATTATTAAGCTGCGCTATGGCCTTTACGGCGAACAGGAGCTGACGCAGAGAGAAATAGCAAAGCGGCTGAATATCAGCCGCTCTTATGTATCCCGTATTGAAAAAAATGCTATTTTAAAATTAAGAAGCTTCTTCCCTTCTTCTTAAAATATCATATACCTCTACTTCTGTTCCCAAATCCACATATAAGGTCTGTTGTGGGTGTGGAGCGCTTTCCATAGCCTGTCCTTCTTCATCGAAAATACCCTTTACCGAAACCTTCAGATTTCTTCCGTCCGGTTTCATAACCTCAATCGTTTCACCCAGCAAGAACTTATTCCTCTGGGTGATGCGATAGAGCCCATCTTCTCTCTTTTCTTCTGCATACCCCAGATAAGTATAGCCCTTTTCGTAGGTATTGTTATCGTAAATCTGTGTTGTCTCATCCGGCTTTCCATAGAAAAATCCGGTGGTAAACTGTCTGTAAGTACAGCTCTTAATCTGCTCCTGATACCATGCCATGTTTTCCTTATATATTTCAGGGTCTTTCAGATAATCATCAATGGCTTTTCGATAAGTTCTTGCAACAGTTGCCACATACAGAGCTGTCTTCATTCTTCCTTCGATTTTCAGACTGTCAATTCCCGCATCAATAATATCATCGATGTGCTCTATCATACACAAATCTTTGGAATTAAAAATATAAGTGCCTCTTTCATTTTCATAAACCGGCATAACCTCTCCCGGTCTGGTTTCTTCTACAATAGAATATTTCCAACGGCAAGGGTGTGTGCAAGCTCCTCTGTTTGCGTCTCTGCCAGTAAAATAATTCGATAACAGACAGCGGCCTGAATAAGAAATACACATAGCTCCGTGGATAAAGCTTTCAATTTCCATTTCCTGTGGAATTCTCTGTCTGATTTCTTTAATTTCCTCCAAAGACAGCTCTCTGGCGCTTACTACCCTTTTTGCTCCCAGCTTCCACCAGAAATCATAAGTTCCGTAATTTGTATTATTTGCCTGTGTACTGATATGTCTTTCTATCTCCGGACATATTTCCTTGGCAATCATAAAGACACCGGGGTCTGAAATAATCAGTGCATCCGGTTTGATTTCCTTTAATTCTTTAAAATATTCTCTGACACCTTCCAAATCCTCATTATGTGCCAGAATATTGGCTGTTACATACACCTTTACCCCATGCTCATGTGCAAAGGCAATTCCTGCTTTCATGTCTTCCATGGAAAAGTTTTTTGCCTTTGCTCTCAAGCCAAAGGCTTCTCCTCCAATATAAACAGCATCTGCTCCAAACATAACAGCAATCTTTAATACCTCCAGACTGCTTGCCGGAATTAATAATTCTGGTTTCCGAAGCATTTTCATCCTCCTATTACTTCTTAATACTAAGTGTCACTCCATCTCCCAACGGAAGAATGGATGTTTCTAATAACTCATGGTTTTTCAGCACATATAAATATTGACGCATTCTTTTATAAATAGTACGATTTCGTCTTTCCACAGCAAAATGGGACTCTATAATATCTCCATCCTGCAAAACATTATCCGACAGAAGAATGCCTCCTGTTTTCAAAATCCGCAGAACATCCGGTAAAAAATTAATATACTGTCCTTTTGCAGCATCCATAAAAATAAAATCAAAGGGCTCTGAAAGTGTCTTTAAAACCTCTTTTGCATCTCCTTCTAAAAGCTGAATTTGTTCTTCTTTTCCTGCTTTTTTGAAGTTCTCTTTCGCAATGGGAATTCGTTTTTCATAATTTTCGATTGTTACGATTTTACATTCTTTTGGTGCGTATGTGCTCATTAAAATAGTAGAAAAACCAACTGCAGTTCCTACCTCTAAAATCCTTAAAGGTGCTTTTATTTGTAAAAGCACCTTTAAAAAACTTTGCATTTCTCTTCGGATAATCGGAACGTAATTCGCCAACGCCTCTTTTTCTAGCTCATTTAAGAAAGGCGTATTCCCTTTATCCAAAGAATTTATATATGTGACCATTCTCTCATCTACAATCACGATTGTTCTCCTCCTTCATCCTGAGAAGACTCATCCGTTTCTTTTGGTGATGAACTGGAACCGTCCTGTATTTCAGAACTTCCTTCTTTTGCTTTTCCTCCGGTATTTGTCTGGTCCGGCTGTCCTTCTGTGTTTTCTCTTGCCAAAATCTCCATCATTTCATCAGGCGTCATGCTTGTGCTTAAAATATAAGTGCCCGGCTGCAGCTTTCCTTTATAGCTAGAAAGCATCTCCTGTGCCACAAATATTTTTGCATCGTCAATTAATCCCTTTTTCTTTAAGGTTTTTCCAATCTGATATACAGAGTCCCCTTCTTTTATAACAACCGTAACATCTCTTCCGTTTTCCTCGTTGTCCATCGCTTCCTGATTAAAAATTTCATAGCCAAAATCGTAAGCTGATTTTCCTATATAAATAACGCCCACAATCACACAAAGATAAAGAGCAAACCGGAAAAAACCTCCTGCTATAATCGATGATTTCTTCTGTTTTCTGATTTGTTTTCCCATATTGTTCTCCTTGACTTATGACAAATCCGGTATATCCAGATAAATTCCCTGATGAACTGCCGCTGAAATTTCCTGAAGCTGTCTGCATAGAGCCATTTCCGCATCCAAAAATTGATTGACCTCTACAATCCTACATAATTTTTCCATCTTTTCGTCCAAGTTTTCCAAAGCAGTATCTAAGTTTATGTCAGTACTTTGATTTTGAATTTGATAATTCAAGCGCCGAAGTTCATCTACCTGTTCTTTTAATCCCGGAGTTTTTTTAATTTCCTCTAACGCTGCACAATACTGCTTATACGAATTGCCGTTTTTAATAGCCGAAATCAACATTTCTGTGCAGGTATCAATAAAACTCATATTATGCCTCCATAATAATCGGCAAAATCATTGGATTTCTCTTAGTACGCTTCCACAGGAAATCTCCCAGAGAGTCCTTAATAATATTCTTAATTTTGCCCCAATCGGTAATATGCTTATCCAAGCATACATCAATCGCATCTTCTACTACAATTCTGGCTTCGTCCATTAAATCCTCGGACTCTCTTACATAGACAAAACCTCTGGATACAATATCCGGTCCTGCCAAAAGTCTGCTGCTGTGCTTTTCTAAGGTAAGCACTACAATCATAATACCGTCTTCTGCCAGATGCTGTCTGTCTCTTAAAACAATATTGCCTACATCGCCTACACCAAGTCCGTCTACCAGAATTGCTCCTGTGCGAACTTTTTCTTTTACTTTTGCAGGCTCTTCCTCATTGAGCTCCAGCACATCTCCGGAAGAAAGAATAAAAATATTTTCCTTTGGAATTCCCAAGTCGCTGGCAATCTGTGCCTGTGCTTTTAAATGGCGGTATTCACCATGCACCGGAATTGAATATTTCGGTTTTACCAAAGAGTAAATCAACTTGATTTCTTCCTGACAGGCGTGTCCCGATACATGAGCATCCTGAAAAATAACATCTGCACCTTTTCGGCTCAATTCATTAATAACTCTGGAAACGGCTTTTTCATTTCCCGGAATTGGATTAGAGCTGAAAATAATGGTGTCATTAGGCTTAATGGTAACTTTTTTATGAATATTGGCAGCCATTCTGGATAATGCCGCCATAGACTCTCCCTGACTTCCTGTGGTGATTAAAACCACTTTGTCATCGGGATAATTTTTAATCTGGTCAATATCAATCAGCGTCTTATCCGGTATCTGCAAGTATCCTAATTCTGCCGCAGTACCGATAACATTGACCATACTTCTTCCCTCTACCGCTACTTTTCTTCCGTATTTGTATGCAGAGTTAATAATCTGCTGTACACGGTCTACATTGGAAGCAAAGGTAGCAATGATAATTCTGGTATTTTTATGCTCTGCAAAAATATTGTCAAAGGTTTTTCCCACAGTTCTCTCTGACATGGTAAAGCCTTTTCTTTCCGCATTTGTACTGTCACACATCAGCGCAAGAACGCCCTTTTTACCGATTTCTGCAAATCTCTGTAAATCAATGGCATCTCCGAATACCGGTGTATAATCCACTTTGAAGTCACCTGTATGGATAACAATTCCTGCCGGTGAATAAATAGCAAGAGCAGATGCGTCCTGAATACTGTGGTTTGTTTTTATAAATTCAATACGGAAGCAGCCCAGATTGATAGACTGTCCGTGTTTAATCACTTTTCTCTTGGTTGTTCTTAAAAGATTATGCTCTTTTAATTTATTGTCAATAAGACCTACTGTAAGCTTTGTAGCATAAATAGGTACGTTGATTTCTCTTAAAACATAAGGCAACGCTCCGATATGGTCCTCATGTCCGTGGGTAATTACAAAACCCTTCACCTTATCAATGTTTTCTTTCAAATATGTGACATCCGGAATTACCAAGTCAATTCCCAGCATATCGTCCTCCGGAAATGAAAGTCCGCAGTCCACTACGATAATACTGTCCTCATATTCGAAAGCAGTAATGTTCATTCCAATCTGTTCCAGTCCGCCCAATGGAATGATACGTAATTTTCCATTATTATTTTTTTTCAATTTTCTTCCTCCAATTATTTCCGCTCCTATTCAAAATCAATGTCATCTAACATAGCTGCAAAGACTTTATAAACCGCATCGTATTCTGTATCGTCTTCTACAAATACGTAGCATCCTTCTTCGTCGCCATCTTCTGAGATATCTTTTAAAATGTACGCCGCACTTCCGTTCTCTTCATCGTTTTCTTCCGGATCAATTACTAAAAGGTAGTTAATTCCGCCTACTCTGGTCTGTTCTAAAATCCCAAATTCTAATTCTGTTCCGTCTTCTCCATCAAAAATTACTGTTTCCATGTTTTTCGTCCTTTCTTTTCTCACTTTTCAGGCATACACATAACCCGGACACACGCTCGCTTTTGCCAAAACCTTATGTGTGGCTTTGGCTTGCTCAAACTGTCCCCGGGTTTGCTTTTGCATCTAAATAGCCTTGTAAGATAAATACAGCAGCTATCATATCTACATATTTACCTCTGTTCTCTCTACGTACTCCTGTTTCCATTAAAGTACGATTGGCTTCTACTGTGGTAAGTCTTTCATCCCACATTACAACGGGCAAGCCCAGTCTTCTTTCCAGTGCTTCTTTTAGCTGCAGCGATTTTTCCGCCCGTTCTCCGATTGTATTATTCATGTTTTTCGGAAATCCTAAAACAATTTCCGAAACCTCATATTCCTTTGCCAGTTCTTCCACTCTGCGCAGGGACTTTCTCAGTTTATTCTCCTCTTCTCTACGAATAATCTCTATTCCCTGTGCGGTAATCCCAAGAGGGTCGCTGATTGCTACCCCTATGGTTTTTGAACCGTAATCCAATCCCATAATTCTCATAAGCTAATCACGCTTCCATGATTTATTCTTAATATATTCCTTCAGCAATTCTTCTACCAGCTCATCTCGCTCAACCTTCATAATTGTGCTTCTGGCACCTTTATAGCTGGTAATATATGTGGGGTCGCCTGACATAATATATCCCACAATCTGATTTACCGGATTATAACCTTTTTCAGCCATAGCATTATATACCAAATCTAACACTTCTTTTACACGAACTGCCGGGTCTGTTTTCACATTAAAATATTGTGTATTCTCTAAATTTGCCATAAATTCACGCCCTTACCTATCATTCTAGTACTGCAACTATACTCCTATTTTAATATATCTTGTTTAGAAATTCAACTATTATATTGAGCAAATAAAAATACCTTCTTCAATAAATCTTTCCACTTTTCCCAAAACAATACGATTTTCCAGATTTTCTTTGCTTTTTGCAGCTACCTTTAAATATTCCTTTGTATAACCGATCCAGTATTCTTCTCCTTGTATTTTCGCTGTTTCTTCAAAGAGAATTTCAACCTGCTGCCCTAAAAAGCTTTCCATGTATTTTTGTTTTTTCTCTTTTCCCAACTGAATAAGCTTATGGCTTCTTTCTGTCTTTACTGCCTCATCAACCTGTCCTTCCATCTGGGCAGCTCTTGTCCCCTGCCTTCTGGAATATTTGAAAATATGTGTCTCATAAAATTCCACACTTTCTATCATCTTATAGGATTGTTCAAATTCTTCTTCTGACTCCTGTGGAAATCCTACGATTACATCTGTTGTCAGCGCAGGATTTTTAAAATATTTTCTTAAAAGCCTGCACCCTTCTAAATATTCCTCGGCACTGTATTTTCTGTTCATTCTCTTTAAAGTGGCATCACAGCCGCTTTGCAGGGAAAGATGAAAATGCGGGCATATCTTCGGCATATTTCCTAATGCCTGTGCAAATTCCTCTGTAATAATACGAGGCTCTAAAGAACCCAAACGAATTCTTTTGACTCCTTCAATTTCATGAACTGCTTTAATCAGCTCCAAAAGATTATCCTCACAGTCAACCCCATAAGAGCTTAAATGAATTCCTGTAAGTACAAATTCCTGATATCCGTTTTTTGTCAGACGAAGCACTTCCTCCAAAACTTCCTCTTTTCTTCTGCTTCTTACCCGTCCTCTTACGTAGGGAATAATGCAGTAGCTACAAAACTGATTGCATCCGTCCTGCACCTTCAGATACGCTCTTGTATGCTCTCCTGTACTGGAAAGCTGAAGCTCTTCATATTCTACCGGCTTGTCCAGACTTATCAAATCCTTTTCCTGTCCGCTTCCCTTTTTATAATTTTCCAGCACAAACAACAAATCCTGCTTTCTGTTATTTCCAAGTACAATATCAATAGCATCGTCAATATTTTCCATATTTTTCTGTGCCTGTACATAACAGCCTGCCGCAATGACAACTGCCTGCGGGTTCATTTTTCTTGCTTTATGCAGCATTTGTCTGGATTTTCTGTCTGCAATATTGGTCACTGTACAAGTATTGATAATATAAACATCTGCTCCCGGTGCAAAAGGAACAATCTCATATCCTGCCTTTTCCAGCATTTCCTGCATAGCTTCCAGCTCATAAGCGTTTACTTTGCACCCTAAATTATGCAATGCTACTTTTTTTTTCATTATTTTATCCTCATTCCTTCTGAAAGTTAAGCGTTTTGACGAATTGTTTTCAAATAATTTGTATTTTATTTCCCCTTTTTTATATTGACTTTTTTTACCATAAAAGGTAACATTATGCTTGTAATAAGCAAATAATAAATCTGATGTAAGGGAGGATTTTTATCCAATGAAAACAGTTAAAATTTCACTTAATTCTATCGACAAAGTTAAATCTTTTGTAAATGAAATCACAAAATTTGATTATGATTTTGATTTAGTATCCGGAAGATACGTAATCGATGCAAAATCCATTATGGGTATCTTTTCTTTAGATTTATCCAAAGCTATCGACTTAAACATTCATGCAGCAGATGCAGCTTTAGATGAAATCTTAGAAGTATTAAAACCATACTTAGTTTAATCAAAACAAGCTTTAAATTTTTTACAGGCTATATAGTTATATAGCCTGTATTTTTTTCAATCCTTATTCACAAATAATGGTTTCTGCTGTTTCTACTGCTTCTTTCATCATCTCGTCAATTTTTTCCTGAAGCTTTTCTTCTGAACGTTTGATAATCTGAAGATTTGGTTTTGTAACAGGATGTTTTGCCACAAAAATTGTACAACAATCTTCGTATGGCAAAATAGATGTTTCATAAGTATTGATTTTTAATGCCACGTCTACGATTTCCTGCTTATCAAAGCCGATTACCGGACGGAATACCGGCATGGTGCACACATCATTTGTAGCAGCAAGACTGTGAATAGTCTGGCTTGCTACCTGTCCGATGCTTTCTCCTGTAATCAGTCCCAGACAGCCGTCTTTCTTTGCAAATTCTTCTGCAATTTTCATCATGTAGCGACGCATAATAATCGTGAGTTCCTCATGCGGACACTTATCGTAGATATATAACTGAATATCTGTAAAGTTTACGACATGAAGACGGATTGGTCCACTGTATTTGGCTACCAGCTTTGCCAAATCCACAACCTTCTGTTTTGCTCTCTCACTTGTATACGGCGGAGCATGGAAATACACTGCATCCAGTGTAACCCCTCGTTTTGCAATCATATATCCAGCAACAGGACTGTCAATTCCGCCGGACAAAAGAAGCATAGCGCTTCCGTTTGTTCCAAGAGGCATACCGCCCGGTCCCGGAATATTTTCAGAATATAAGTAAATTTTATTTCGAATTTCAACATTCACAAACACGTCAGGATTGTGTACATCTACTTTCATATTCGGGCAGGCATCTAAAATCGCGCTGCCTAAAGCGCTGCTGATTTCCATAGACTGCATGGGATAAGTTTTCTTATTTCTTCTTGTATTTACTTTAAAGGTTAATGCTTTTTCTCCATAGAGTTTCTTGACGTATTCTGTTACTTCCTGAGATAGCTTCTCAAATCCTTCATCTTCTAATACAATAGCAGGACAAATACTGAAAATACCAAAAACTCGCTTTAAAGCTTCAATGGTTTCATCATAGTCAAACTCTCCCTCTGTATAGATGAAAATACGTCCCATTTCTTTTACAATTCTAAATTTACCTTCTACATTTTTTAACTGGTACTTTATCTGTGCTACCAGTGCATCTTCAAAAATGTAGCGATTTTTTCCTTTAATTGCGATTTCCGCATATTTAATCAAAAACGCTTTATACATTCTGTAATTTCCTTTCTATTTTCTCGCATATCTGCGAAGCATTGGAAGTACCTTTTTCAATGCCTCCAGTGTATAATCAATTTCCTCTTTTGTAGTAAATTCACAAAAGCTAAAACGAATTGCAGACTCTTTTCGCTCCGGTGTCAGACGCAAAGCAGTCAAGCTGGCGCTTCCCGCTCTTTTGTGGCTGGAGCATGCGCTGCCTGCCGAAACATAAATATTCATATCCTCCAAAGTATGAAGCAGAACTTCACTTCTTACTCCCAGAAAGCTCACATTTAAAATATGAGGAGCTCCCTTTTCCACCTCAGGACCATTGATTTCCACATTTTCTAATTTTAAAAGCTCCTGTGCAAAATATTTTTTTAATTCCAGCATAGAGGAAACATTTTCATCTATATGACCGTATATTTTCTTTGCGGCAACACCAAGTCCTGCAATTCCCGGTACATTATCTGTGCCGGAACGCATTCCTTTTTGCTGTCCCCCTCCTAAAATCAAAGGCTGAATTTTTGTTTTTTCATTTACATATAAAAAACCCACTCCCTTTGGACCATGAATTTTATGGCTGCTGACAGATAATAAATCAATGTTCCATTTTTTCGGATAAATCCGGTATTTTCCGTAAGCCTGAATGGCATCTACATGAAACGTTGTCTGAGGATTTTTTTCATGAACCAGTCTGCCCATTTCTTCAACAGGAAGGACTGAACCCATTTCGTTATTTACCATCATTGCAGAAACTAAAATAGTGTCCTCTCTGATTGCCTCAGAAAGCTTTTCTAAAAAAATATTTCCCTTTTCGTCCACAGGAATTTCTGTTATCTCATAGCCCTGTTTTTGCAGCCACTCCATTGGCGCTGATACAGCGGCATGTTCAAAAGGCGTTGTAATAATATGTTTTCCCTGTCTGTTCTTTGCCAGCGCTGTTCCAATGACTGCCCAGTTATCAGACTCTGTGCCCCCTGAGGTAAAGAAAATTTCTTTTTCCTGCACCTTCAGTGTTTTGGCAATTTCTTTTGTTGCTTCTTTTATATAATTTTCCGCTTCTACACCTTTTAAGTGCATAGCAGAAGGATTACCGAAATCCTCTGTCATGGTTTTTACCACAATATCTTTTACTTCCTCATAGCATCTGGTAGTTGCCGAATTATCCAGATATGCTTCCATTTCTATTCCTCCAGTGTATACATTAAAATAGCTAAAACTGTCAGTCCCGCTGTTTCTGTTCGTAAAATTCTTTTTCCCAAGGTAATGACCTGCGCATCTGCTTTTTCTTTTGCAAGGGCTACTTCACTTTCTTCAAATCCGCCCTCCGGTCCAATGAAAATCCCCACAGATTGTCCCGGTTTTATTTTTCCGATAATCTCTTTTGTTTTTTTCATTCCATCTGCCAGCTCATAGGGAAAAAGCACTATATCCAGCTTTCCTGCATAATCCACAGCTTGTTGAAAGCTCATAACATTGGTGATTTCCGGTACGTACATACGCTTTGACTGTTTTGCTGCACTTTCCGAAATTGCCTGCCATCTTGTAATTTTCTTTTCTTCTTTCTTTTTATCCAGCTTAACTACTGCTCTTTTCGATGCCACAGGTATCACCTGATGCACGCCAAGCTCTACTGCTTTTTGGATAATCAGCTCCATTTTATCACTTTTGGGGAGCCCCTGAAACAAATAAATTTTGGAAGAAAGCTCATATCCGGCTTCCTGCACATACATAATATGCGCCAGTATTTCTTCCTCCCCGATTCCCTCTATATAACAGGTATATTCCTTATCTTCTCCGCTGCTGATTAAAATTTCCTCCTTCAGCTTCATACGCAGAACATTTTTTATATGATTTACATCGCTTCCGCTTATGCAAATCTGATTATCTTTTATCTGAGACGGCTCTACAAAAAAACGATACATAGCTTTCTCCTAATTTTTTCTGGCTGTAACAGAAACCCATTCGCCCTGATATGTCACTTCCAGCACTTCAAGACCTGCTGCTTTCACTGCTTCCACCACAGTTTCTTCTTTATTGTCAATGATACCTGATGTAATATAAATACCGCCCTTTTTCATCTGATTTACAATAACCGGTGTCAGAGGCACTAAAACATCTGCCAAAATATTAGCAACGACAATATCGTATTTCTCGTATCCTACCTTATCCTGAACTTCTTTGTCATCAATAATATTGCCAATCATCATATCGAAATCCTGTGCAGGAATTTCATTGACTTCTTTATTTTCTTCCACTGCCGGCACTGCACATGGGTCCAAATCTGTTCCTACTGCATGTTTTGCGCCTAATTTTAATGCTACAATAGACAAAATACCACTGCCTGTCCCAACGTCCAAAAGCTCTGTATCTTCTTTTACAAATTTCTTTAACTGACGAATACAAAGCTGTGTAGTCTCGTGCATTCCTGTTCCAAAAGCAGTTCCCGGATCAATATGGATAATCATCCTGTCTTTATCTTCTTCTTTTACCTCTTCCCATGAAGGAATAATTAAAATATCATCCACATAAAACTGCTTAAAATACTGTTTCCAATTATTAATCCAATCAATATCCTCTGTCTCATCTATGGCAATGCTGCCTTCGCCAATGTCCATAAAATCACGCAGCCCGTCAAGCTCTGTTTTTACTGCGTTTAAAATTTCTTCTTCTTTGGTTATTTCACCATTCATAAGCAGTTCGCCGTCTTCTGTTTCTTCTACAAAGAAGCTTAAATAGGCAATCCCGTCATCCTCCTGCATCTGTGGCAAAATATCCACAAACATCTGCTCTTTTTCCAACGGTGTAAGAGGTACATTGTCTTCAATCTGTGCACCTTCTAACCCAATATCATAGAGAGTGCTGATAATAATATCCTCAGCTTCTGTTTTTGTTTTTATTCTGAATTTTTTCCACTTCATTGATTTAATCTCCTTATTTCATACGTACAGACATAATAAGCGTATTTTATTATTATAGAGGATAGAAAAAAGAAATGCAACTATGAAAGAAAAAGAGAGCTGCATTCCCATTCTCATCATGAAATACAACTCCCCTGTTTCTTTAGTTTTCAAACATATCTTTTAATTTTTCGCCAAATTTTTTCTTCTTTTCTCCGCTTGAGGGACGATTTCCACAAGCCTCATCAAACTTACGAAGCGCTTCTTTTGCTTCTTCATTAAGCTTTGTAGGAACTTCCACTACCAATGTTACATAGTGGTCGCCTCTGACGTTTTTATTTCGAAGAGATGGAACACCTTTTCCTTTTAAACGAACCTTTGTATCTGTCTGTGTACCCGGTTTTACATCATAAAGAACGTCTCCGTCTACGGTGCTGATACGTACTTCGCCGCCAAGTGCAGCCTGCGCAAAGGTAATTGGCGCTGTTGAGAATATGTTCATGTCCTGTCTCTGGAAAATCGGATGGCGTGCTACAACCACTTCTACCATCAAATCTCCTCTTGGTCCTCCATTTACACCCGGTTCACCTTTCTCTCTGATACGAATACTCTGTCCATTATCAATTCCGGCAGGTATAGTAACTTTGATTTTCTTTCTGCTGGACGTAAATCCCGTACCATGACACTGTGTACATTTTTCTTTGATTATCTTTCCGCTTCCCTGACAGTCCGGACAAGTCTGTACATTCTGTATTGTACCGAACATAGACTGCTGTGTATAAACCACCTGACCGGAGCCGTGACATTTTGGACAGGTTTCCGGTGATGTTCCCGGCTTTGCACCTGTTCCGTTACAGGTTGTACAGGTATCCTTCAAATTCAGTTCCAGTTCTTTTTCGCATCCGAAAACGGCTTCTTCAAATGTAATACGAACGGACGCTCTCAGATTTGCACCCTTCATTGGACCATTATTCGGTCTTCTGCGTCCGCCGCCGCCAAATAAATCTCCGAAAATATCTCCAAAGATGTCTCCCATATCTGCGCCGCCAAATCCACTGAAACCGCCAAAGCCGCCTCCGGCTCCACCGCCGCCCTGTTCAAAGGCAGCATGACCAAACTGGTCATATTGCTTTCTCTTCTGAGGGTCACTTAAAACGCCATAAGCCTCTGTTGCCTCTTTGAATTTTTTCTCGGCTTCTTTATCTCCAGGATTTACATCAGGGTGATATTTTTTGGCAAGCTTACGATATGCACTTTTTATTGCAGAGTCATCTGCGCCCCTGTCTACTCCAAGAACCTCGTAATAATCTCTTTTATCTGCCATTTGTTTTATCCCTTTCTCTCATCGGCGTATCACAGATATGGAAGAACATAAGACATGAGGTGTCACAAAACACCCCATGCCCATGTTTTACTGCTTTACGCCTACTGATTAAACTTCTCTGTAATCTCCGTCTACCACATCATCGCCGTATGCTTCGTTAGAACCGCCCTGTGCGCCTGCACCCATATCAGGACCTGCCTGTGCGCCGCCTTGTGCCTGAGCCTGTTCATACATTTTAGCAAAGAGCTTCTGTGCGCTCTGCATTAATTTTTCTTTACCGGCTTTGATTTCTTCTACCTGAGCATCTGTGATTTCATCTACATTTGCACATTTAGCAAGAACGTCTTTTAATGCGTTTAAGTCTGCTTCTACTGCTGTCTTATCGTTTGCATCGATTTTATCTCCGGCTTCTTCCAGAGCTTTTTCTGTCTGGAATACCATAGCGTCTGCATCATTCTTTGTATCAACTGCTTCTTTACGTTTTTTATCCTGAGCTTCGTATTCTGCAGCTTCTTTTACAGCTTTATCGATTTCGTCATCAGACATATTAGAACCTGCTGTAATTGTAATGTGCTGTTCTTTACCTGTTCCTAAATCTTTTGCAGATACGTTTACAATACCGTTTGCATCAATATCAAAGGTTACTTCAATCTGTGGAACACCACGTCTTGCTGGTGGAATACCGTCTAAACGGAACTGTCCCAGAGATTTATTATCTCTTGCAAACTGTCTTTCACCCTGTACAACGTTAATATCTACTGCTGTCTGATTGTCTGCTGCTGTAGAGAAAATCTGACTTTTCTTTGTAGGAATTGTTGTATTTCTTTCAATCAATCTTGTAGCAATACCACCCATTGTTTCGATAGACAGTGACAGTGGAGTTACATCAAGAAGAAGGATATCACCTGCACCTGCATCACCTGTAAGTTTACCACCCTGAACAGATGCTCCTAAAGCAACACACTCATCAGGATTTAACGTCTTACTTGGTTCTTTTCCTGTCAGCTGTTTTACTTTATCCTGTACAGATGGAATACGTGTAGAACCACCAACTAACAATACCTGACCTAATTCAGAAGGTGAAAGTCCTGCATCAGATAATGCACGTTTTACAGGTTCTGCTGTTCTTTCTACTAAATCATGTGTCAATTCATCAAATTTTGCTCTTGTAAGGTTCATATCAAAGTGCAGAGGTCCATTTGCATTCATGCTGATAAATGGAAGGTTGATGTTTGTTGTTGTTGCAGAGGAAAGCTCTTTCTTTGCTTTTTCAGCTGCTTCTTTAATACGCTGCATAGCCATTTTATCTGCGGATAAATCAACACCTTCTGCTTTCTTAAATTCAGCAATCATATAATCTGCAACTTTCTGGTCAAAGTCATCACCACCAAGGCGGTTATCACCTGCTGTAGATAATACTTCGATAACACCGTCACCGATTTCAATAATAGAAACATCGAAAGTACCGCCACCTAAGTCGTATACCATGATTTTCTGTTCTTTTTCATTATCAAGACCATAAGCAAGAGCTGCTGCTGTAGGCTCGTTGATAATACGTTTTACTTCCAAACCTGCAATTTTACCTGCATCTTTTGTTGCCTGACGCTGTGCATCATTGAAATAAGCAGGTACTGTAATAACAGCTTCTGTTACTTTTTCACCAAGATAGTTTTCAGCATCTGTTTTCAGTTTCTGTAAAATCATTGCTGAAATTTCCTGTGGAGAATATTTTTTATCATCAATGGTAACTCTGTAATCAGTTCCCATGTGTCTTTTAATAGATGAAATTGTTTTATCTGCATTTGTAACAGCCTGACGTTTTGCAGGTTCTCCTACTAATCTTTCTCCTGATTTTGTAAAAGCAACTACAGATGGTGTTGTTCTTGCGCCTTCTGCATTTGCTACAACTACCGGCTGTCCACCTTCCATTACACCTACACAGCTATTTGTAGTACCTAAGTCAATACCAATAATTTTTCCCATGATAAATTCCTCCTGAATTTTTCTTCTATTATTTATTTACTGGTTATCTTTCATTTATAAGATAAAATCTCACAGAATTTCTTCTGCTTGATGAATATCGCTAGTTTGCAACCTTCACCATACTGTGTCTTACCACATAATCTTTATACATATATCCCTTCTGGAATTCTTCAACAATTATATTTTCTTTCACTTTCTCATCTTCCACATGCATCACTGCATTATGAAAATCAGGATTAAATTCCTGTCCTACAGCTTCAATTGCTTTTACACCTATTTCATCAAAAGCTGTCATCAACTGTTTATAAATCTGAGCCATACCTGTAGCCACAGGATTTTCTTTTTCATCTTCCGGTATCATTGCCAGACCTCTTTCAAAGTTATCAACCACCGGAAGAATTTTCTCTACAATCTCTCTTGCTCCGATTTGATACATAGAAGCTTTTTCCTTTTCTGTACGTTTTCGGAAGTTATCAAATTCTGCCATCTGGCGTTTTACCATGTCTGTCAATTCTTCTATTTTTTCATCTTTTTTATCTTTTTTCTTTTTTCCAAACAGTCCCTTTTTTTCTGCTGTTTTTTCTTCCACAGTTTCTTCTGTTTCCTCTGTTTCAGAAACTGTTTCCTCTTCCAATTTTACATCTTCTTCTTCTAAAATTTCTTCTGTTTCATTTTGAGTCATATCATCTTCTTCTATTGTGTTATACTCTTTTTTTTCTTCTGACACGAATTTCTTACCACCTTTCTATGACTTCTTAAATATATGGTCTAACTGATTTTTTAAAGTTTTCAAATTATCTACTACATTTTCGTAATCCATTCGCTTAGGTCCTATAATTCCGATAGTTCCCTGCATACCACCACCTAAATCATAAGTAGCTGTTACAACACTGCAGTCTTTCATAGTTTGGACAGGAGTTTCATCTCCGATATAGATTTGAATTTCTGTATTCTCTTTACCATTATCCGCTTCCATAGTTTCTTTAGCAAACTCTGCTAAAGCCTGCTTTTCTTCAAAAGTGGAAATCAATTCACTGGCTTTTGCCTTATCTGCTAACTCTGGATATTTGAAAATATTTGTAGCACCGCTGGTATAAATCTCCATTTCTTCTTCGTCCGGTGCAATAGCCTGAGCAACTGCATCAATAACACTTCCGACTACAGCACTGTGTATGCCGGCCTGTTCTTTTAAGCGGGAAATTATTGCCAGATTTATTTCTTCAATAGATAAACCATTTAGCTGTGTATTCAGCAACAGATTTAATTTTAAAATAGTTTCTTCATCCATTGCTTCCTGAAGGTTAATAATATGATTTTTCACAATATTTCCTTCTACTACCACAACTGCCAGCAGTTGTTTTTCACTGACTTTTGAAAGCTGGATAAATTTTACTTTATTTCTGTGATAGGCAGGTCCTGTAATCATAGTAGCATAATTTGTATTCGAAGCGAGAACTCTTGCTACTTGTTTTAAAACCTTTTCCATCTTATCCGTCTTTTCAATCATCAGTTCCTTAATTTCTGCCACTTCCTGTTCTTTTTCTTTCATCAGTTCATCTACATAAAGACGATAACCTAAATCAGAAGGAATACGACCGGCAGAAGTATACGGCTGGACTATATATCCTAATTCCTCTAAGTCTGACATCTCATTTCGGATTGTTGCGGAGCTAAGATTTAAATCTGTGTATTTAGAAATAGTCCTTGATCCAACCGGCTCACCAGTCTCCAAATATGTCTGAATAATGGCTTTTAGAATTTTTCGTTTTCTTTCATCCAACTCAGTCACCAATTCCATATCCTGCTCCTTTCTTTTTTATTGTTAGCACTCGTTGTAGTGGAGTGCTAACATCTATGTTCTTAAGATAGCACCAGTCGTTTTATTTGTCAAGAGCTTTATAATTATTTTAGAATTTTACTTAACAGTTCAGCCATGCACAAATCCACAAAAATGGATTGGCAAACTTGCTTGCAACAAGACAATTTTGTTGGATTTGTATATGGCGCTCTGCCATAAGCGAGAATTTGCGCTGCATTGCAGCGTATAGGTGGTGAAACCACCAATTCGAGCTGATATGACTGAACTGTTACAATTTTACTCGTCCAATTCTTCCAAACTCTTTTTTAACTCTAACATCTTATCACGCAAGGAAGCTGCCATTTCAAAGTTCAAATCTGCGGCTGCCGCCTGCATTTGTTTTTGAACTTTTTTAATCAGATTTTCAAGTTCTTTTCTGCTCATGCTTTCCGGATCTTTTTCCAGTTTTTCTTCTGTTTCTGCCACTGCTTTGGAAATACTGATTAAATCTCTAACAGCTTTTTTAATTGTCTTTGGAGTAATTCCATGCTCTTCATTATATTTCTGCTGCAGTGCTCTCCTCCTCATAGTTTCATCTATGGCAATTCTCATAGAATCTGTTATGACATCAGCATACATAATAACTCTGCCCTCTGCATTTCGGGCAGCACGCCCTATGGTCTGAATAAGAGACACCTCTGAACGCAGAAATCCCTCTTTATCAGCATCTAAAATGGCAACTAAAGTAATCTCCGGAATATCAAGTCCCTCTCTTAATAAGTTAATTCCCACCAATACGTCAAAAACATCTAAACGCATATCCCTGATAATCTGTGTTCGCTCCAACGTATCAATATCCGAATGCAGATACCTGACACGAATACCCAGCTCTTTCATATATTCTGTCAAGTCCTCTGCCATACGTTTGGTAAGCGTTGTAATCAAAATTTTATTTTTCTTTCTAATTTCCTTATTGACTTCTCCAATCAAATCATCAATCTGTCCTTCCACAGGACGCACCTCTACTTCCGGATCTAAAAGTCCCGTAGGGCGGATAATCTGCTCTGCCCGAAGAAGTTCATGATTTTCTTCATATTCTCCCGGTGTAGCTGAAACAAACAAAATCTGGTCAATCTTATCTTCAAATTCTTCAAAATTCAATGGTCTGTTATCCTTGGCAGAAGGCAAACGAAAACCATAATCTACTAATGTCTGCTTTCTGGACTGGTCTCCCGCATACATTCCTCTTATCTGTGGAATGGTTTTATGGGACTCATCTATAATAATAAGGAAATCATCTCCAAAATAATCAATCAAGGTATATGGAGGCTGTCCCGGCTTTAATCCCGATAAATGTCTGGAATAATTTTCCACTCCGGAACAAAAGCCTGTCTCTTTCAGCATTTCAATATCAAAGTTTGTTCTCTCTGAAATTCTCTGCGCTTCTAAAAGCTTGTCCTCTCCTTTAAAATAATCGACACGCTCTTTTAACTCTTCTTCGATTGCAACAGCAGCTTTACGTATTTTTTCAATAGGCACTACATAATGCGATGCCGGAAAAATTGCAATATGATTTAAAGCATTTTTAATTTCTCCTGTCAAAATATCAATTTCCGTAATCCGGTCAATCTCATCTCCGAAAAACTCCACACGCACCGCTGTTTCTGAGTAATCTGCCGGAAAAATTTCTAAAACATCTCCTCGAACTCGAAAAGTTCCTCGGTGAAAATCCATTTCATTGCGGTCGTATTGAATATCTATCAGTTCTCGAATAACTTCATCCCTGTCCTTCTCCATTCCGGGACGGAGAGAAATAATCATGTTTTGATAGTCGTCAGGACTACCAATTCCATAGATGCAGGACACGCTGGAGACAATGATGACATCTTTTCGCTCACTAAGAGAGGATGTAGCAGAAAGACGAAGCTTGTCTATTTCGTCGTTGACAGATGAGTCCTTTGCAATATAGGTGTCAGAGGACGGAACATAGGCTTCCGGTTGGTAGTAATCATAGTAGGATACAAAATATTCCACGGCATTATTCGGAAAGAATTCTTTGAATTCTCCATATAACTGAGCCGCCAAGGTTTTGTTATGAGCTATAATAAGCGTTGGCTTGTTTAATTGTGCGATAACATTCGCCATGGTGAATGTTTTTCCGGAACCTGTAACTCCCAAGAGAGTTTCACACTGGTTTCCTTCTTTAAACCCCTTCACAAGCTGGTCAATAGCTTGTGGCTGGTCACCGGTTGGGGCGTATTCTGATACTAATTCAAAATGGTCCATATAGTTCTCCTCTTCTTAAATCATCCCTCATTTATTTCAAATTCTTATCTTCTAATAGTGTTTGTAGTTCCTCTTTACTAGGAAGTACTGTCTCATATTTACTTGCAAATATCTGATTATTGTCCTTAGGCAAGGTCATTTCTACAATAGCATCCTTCTTATCTTTACAAATTATAATACCTATTGTTGAATTTTCATCCTCCAATTTAACTTTTCGGTCATAATAATTGACATACATCTGCATCTGTCCTATATCTTGATGCTTTAACTGACCAATTTTTAAATCAAACAATACAAAGCAACGCAGTAAACGATTATAAAACACCAAATCAACTCTAAAATGCTCTTCTTCAAATGTAAATCTAACCTGTCTGCCTACAAATGTAAATCCTCTCCCTAATTCTAATAGAAACTTCTGCAAATTATCTATAATTCGATTTTCCAATTCCGTTTCAGAATACGTAACCATTTCCGGAAGTCCTGTAAACTCTAAAATATACGGGTCTTTGAATATATCTTCTGGCTTTTCAAGCATTTGTCCTTCTATTGCAAGACGCATTACTTCTTCTTTGTTTCTGCTTAATGCAAGCCTTTCATAGAGCGAACTTCCATACTGCCTAGCTAATTCATCTTTACTCCAGCCATTTCTATATGCTTCTATCTCATAAAAATGACGTTCTTCAATATTGTTTATTCGCATAAGAATAAGATAATGAGACCAGCTTAGATAAAATTTCCTCCCTTCCTGTGTGACCGGAAGTTTTTCAGATTGGGGAAACGGCGTTTCCCCAATTGAGTCCTTGGAATAAACCAGATAAAATTTACGCATAAGTTTTAAATTATCGTATGAATATCCCCTTCCAAATTTTTGTGTCAGTCTCTGAGACAATTCTTTCAAAATGTACTTTCCATATGCTGCACGTTCTTTTCCGCCTTGTTCTTCTTCGACAATCATCCTCCCTGCTTCATAGTAGGAATATACCATTGTCATATTCACTGCTGCCGACAAATTTTTCTTTGCATTTTGGAATAACTCTATCACTTTATTATAAAAATTTTCATTTTGAATATTCTCCATATATTCACCTCTTCCACATTCCTCTTTTCTTTTCATTATATCAGAGCCCCAGATAAAAGTACAGAGCATATTCGAATATATGTTCTGTACTTCTTCATAATAATCTCCTCTATTCAAAGTATCTTTCATAACCATTCTTTGAATAAAGGAGTTTTTACATTCTTTCCTACGGCAGCTTTTTCCCTGCTGCCATATAAAGCGCATACCATTCTTCTCTTGTCAATTTTATTTCACTTGCTTTACAAATCTCTGCAATCCTCTGTTTTTTCGTACTTCCCACAATCGCCTGAATACCTGCGGGATGTCTCAATATCCATGCAATGGCAACAGCACTGCTTGTGACATGATATTTCTCTGCCAGTTCATTAAGCATTTGATTAAGCTCCGGAAATTTTTCATTTCCAATAAATACCCCTTCGAAAAATCCATACTGGAAAGGAGACCATGCTTGAATAGTAACTTCTTTTAGCCTGCAATATTCCAAAATACTTCCATCGCGAACACAGCCTGCCTCATTATGAACGTTCACATTTAATCCAGAGTCGATGATATCACAATGTGCAACGCTAAACTGGAGCTGGTTAAAGATAAGCTTCTGGCTGCAATAGTGCTGAAGTAATTCCATCTGCATGGAATTTTGATTGCTGACTCCAAAATATCTTACTTTTCCTTCTTTTTCTAAAATGTCAAAAGCCTCTGCGACCTCCTCCGGCTCCATTAAAGTGTCCGGACGATGTAGCAATAACACATCCACATAATCTGTATTCAGGCGTTTTAGACTTTTATCCACAGACTCCAGAATATGTTCCTTAGAAAAATCATAGCATATACCGGAACGAATTCCGCATTTTGTCTGAATAATCATCTTCTCTCTTGCAATGCCATCAACCGCTTTTCCAAAAATACGCTCTGACTCTCCCTGTCCGTAAATATCCGCATGGTCAAAGAAATTAATTCCACATTCCATAGCTGTATCCACTAATTCTCTGACTTCTTTTATTTCCTTTAATCCGGTAATTCGCATACATCCAAGTGCAATCTGTGATGCTTCCAATTGGCTGTTTGCTATTTTTAAATTCTTCAACTGTTTTCCTCCTGTCCTTTCCGTTTTTATACAAATCATAAATATCATTCTGATTTTAACACATACACCGAACATTCTGCTATAATAAAAAAAGGCCGCCACATGAATTTTATCAAAATTTCTTCTGATTTTTTCATGTAACAGCCTATCTTCCATTTTATTTCTTTATTTCTTCATATACGGCATACATTCTGTCATACGCCTCTTCCAATAATTTTCTGGGACTTGCTATATTCAGTCGAATGCAGCCTCTGCCTTCTTCCTGAAACACAGTTCCCATATACACGCTGACTTTTGCTTTTTCCAAAAACCATTTTTCCAATTCTGCTTCTTCACAACCCAGTTCCTTATAATCCATCCATAAAAGATATGTCCCTTCTCTTGGATAAATATAAAATTCCGGCATTTTTTCTGCAAAATACGCTCTGGTAAATTTATCATTCTCATCAATATAAGACAGCATTGCTTTATACCAGTCATCACACTGTTGATACGCACAACCTGCTACTGCTGCTGAAAAGATTGTGGGATTATGCATACCGATTCTGTCAATTTCCCTTTTTACCACAGCTCTGTATTCTTGATTTGGAATAATCAGATAAGATAAAATAAATCCCGGAATATTAAAAGTTTTTGTAGGTGATGATGCAACAATCAATCTTTTTCGCACTTCTTCCGACAAAGACAAGGCAGATACAAACTCTACTCCCGGTGCAGTAATATCACCATGAATTTCATCTACAAATAACAGCAGTTCATGTTTTATACAAAATTCACCTACTGCCTCCAGCTCTTCTTTTGTCCATACACGACCTACCGGGTTATGAGGACTGCATAATAAAAGCATTTTTGTTTTTTCCGTTATCTGCGCTTCCATTTGTTGTAAATCCATAATATACTTTCCGTTTTGAGATTTTAATCCACATTTTACCACGGTTCTGTTATTTTTAGAAATTGCTTCATACAATGGGCCATAAGCAGGAGTATGAAGTATTACTTCCTCTCCCGGTTCTGTAAATGCTCCCACACAAATTCCTGCAGAAATATTAATACGAGGACAAAATACTATTTCTTCTTTTTTTATATCCACATGATGCATTCTTTTTTCCCAGGACATAAAACCTTCATAGAAATCATCGCCTAAATCCGTATAACCAAAAATCCCATGTTCCGCACATTGATGTACTACATCACGAATAGGCTGCGGAGAAGGAAAATCCATATCAGCCACACCTAGATGAATAAGCTCTGTATTTCCGTATTTCTTATCCATGGTGTCCCATTTTCCACAATTTGTCCCTCGTCTGTCTATGACAGTGTCAAAATCAAATCGGTTTTCTGACATTGCTACCTCTTTCTTCACAAACCTTTACAGTTTTGCGATAACCTCAACTTCACATAATACATTTTTCGGAAGTGTTTTCACAGCTACACAAGAACGTGCCGGTTTATTTACAAAATACTTTGCATACACTTCATTAAATACCTGAAAATCTCCCATATCTGCCAAAAAGCAAGTTGTCTTCACTGCATTTTCAAAGTTTGTTCCTGCTTCTTCCAGAACAGCTCCGATATTCTTCATTACCTGTTCAGCCTGTTCAGAAATTGTTTCTCCTGCAATTTCTCCTGTTTCAGGATTTACCGGAATTTGTCCGGAAGTAAAAAGCATATCTCCACATACTACTGCCTGTGAATATGGTCCGATTGCTGCAGGTGCTTTTGGTGTATAAATTGTTTTCAACATAATATCAATCTCCTTTACATCTCGTTTTTTCTTATCATATCACTAAACAATATTTTAGTAAATATATTTCAATGAACTTTTTTTCATTCTTGCACAAAACATAAATTCAAAATATAATAACTTTAATCATTGAAAACAAATCTTATGGAGACCATTATGTCAAACGATAAACCTTATATAAAACTTACAAAAACAGAACAGCTTATTTTAAACTCTTATAAAAAAATGATTGTAAGTCTGGGAGAATATCTGGGAGAAGGATATGAGATTATTCTCCACAGTCTTGAAAATCTTCAGCATTCCGTTATTGAAAACGTCAATGGGCATTATTCCGGCAGAAAAAACGGCGCACCGATTACTGATTTGGCACTTTCCATGCTCAGTCAACTAAAGGAAGAACCATCTCAGCCTGCTGTTTGCTACATGAACCATTCAAAAAAAGGAGTGCCACTGCGTTCCTGCACCATTCCGATTGCAGGAGAAAAGGAACGTATTATTGGCTTAATCTGCATCAACTTTTATACAGATATTCCTCTCTCCTCTCTGTTAGCAAACTTTTATCCAGGAGCATCAACTCCCCTCTCTGGCAATGCTTCTGCCACAGAAAACTTTACCGACAATACAGATGAACTTATTGAAAATGTTTTATATAAAATCCAACATCAAGTACTGAATGATTTTGCTATTTCACCACAAAATAAAAATAAAGAAATTGTTACTCAGCTCTATCAACGGGGTATTTTCAATATTAAAGATTCTGTTCTAAAAGTAGCCTCTCTTTTAGGGATTTCAAAAAATACCGTATATCTACACATCCGTAACTTAAAAGAGCAGGAAAATTAGCATGATTTTCGCATATTTTTTCAGAAAACCCATATATTTCCCTTGCATACAGAGTGATTTCAACGTATTATAAAGTAGGTGGCAATTTTGCCCGCAAATTTGCAAGAAACCAATGGAGGTACATAAATTATGAAAAATATAGACCGCATGGTTGGAACAATATCAAGAGGTGTCCGCGCACCGATTATCCGTGAAGGAGACAACCTTCCTGAAATCGTAGTGGACTGTGTATTAAAAGCATCTGAAAGTGCCAACTTTGAAATTCAAGATAAAGACGTTATTGCCGTTACAGAAGCAGTTGTTGCCAGAGCTCAAGGTAACTATGCAAATGTAAAAGATATTGCTGCTGATGTAAAAGAAAAATTCGGTGATGATACCGTAGGTGTAATTTTCCCTATTTTAAGCCGCAATCGTTTTTCTATCTGCTTAAAAGGTATTGCTATGGGCTGCAAAAAAATTGTGCTCATGTTAAGCTACCCATCTGATGAAGTAGGAAACCACCTCATTGATTTAGATGTTATGGACGAAAAAAATGTAAATCCATGGTCTGATGTTTTAACAGAAGAAAAATACAGAGAGCTTTTCGGATATGAAAAACATGTATTTACAGGTGTTGACTATGTAGAATATTACAAACAGCTTATTCAGGAGGCCGGAGCTGAGGTTAAAATTATTTTCGCTAACAATCCAAAGGCTATCCTTTCTTACACAAAGAGCGTTCTTGCCTGTGATATTCATACTCGCCAGAGAACCAAACGTATTTTAAAAGCAAACGGTGCAGAAAAGGTATATGCTCTTGACGATATTATGACAAAGAGCATCAACGGCAGCGGTTACAATGATGCTTACGGACTGTTAGGTTCTAATAAAGCGACAGAAGATACTGTTAAGCTTTTCCCAATTAAATGTGAAGAGGTTGTTACTGCTATTCACAGCGCTATGCTTGAAAAAACAGGAAAAAATGTAGAAGTTATGGTATACGGTGACGGTGCATTTAAAGATCCGGTAGGAAAAATCTGGGAACTGGCTGATCCAGTTGTATCTCCTGCTTACACTGCAGGTTTGGAAGGTACTCCAAATGAAGTAAAATTAAAATATCTGGCTGATAACGATTTTGCTGATTTATCAGGAAATGAATTAAAAGATGCCATTAAAAATTATATTACAGAAAAAGATGAAAAAGCTGCCAGCTTAAAAGGTACTATGGTAACACAGGGTACTACACCAAGACGTCTTACTGACCTTTTGGGATCTTTAGCTGACCTTACTTCCGGTTCCGGTGATAAGGGAACTCCAATTATCTATATTCAAGGATATTTTGACAACTACGCAAAATAAATTAACTACGAAAAAGGAAGCCGTGGATTTTTCCATTGCTTCCTTTTCTTCTTTTATTATTTGCTTTCTCTGTAAATAATATCTTCTCGTCCCGGTCCGTTGGAAACCATCGTAATCGGAAATCCGATTTTCTCCTCTACAAATTCAATATATTTGCGGCAGTTTTCCGGTAAATCCTCGTATTTCTTAATGCCTCGAATATCACAATTCCATCCCGGCAGCACTTCAATGACCGGTTTTGCCTTTTCCAGAAGACTTGTTGTTGGAAATTCTGTTGTGATTTCTCCGTCAATATCATAAGCTACGCAAACAGGAATTTCTTCCAAATATCCCAAAACATCAAGCACTGTAAAGGCAACGTCTGTTGTTCCCTGGATACGGCATCCATATTTTGATGCCACACAGTCAAACCAGCCCATACGTCTTGGACGTCCTGTGGTTGCGCCATATTCACCGCCATCGCCGCCTCTGCGTCTCAGTTCATCTGCTTCTTCCCCGAAAATTTCAGATACAAAAGCACCTGCGCCTACTGCGCTGGAATATGCTTTACATACGGTAATGATTTTCTTTATTTCATAAGGAGGTATTCCTGCACCCACTGCGCCGTAAGCTGCCAATGTGGAAGAAGATGTTACCATAGGATAAATGCCGTGGTCAGGGTCTTTTAAAGATCCTAACTGACCTTCCAATAAAATTTCTTTTCCTTCTTTTAAAGCATTCCATAAAAGCAGAGAAACATCACATACATAAGGTGCAATCATTTCTTTATATTCTTTTAATTCCTTTACAATATCTGCCGGATTTAAAAGAGGTTTGTGATATAAATACTCTAAATCCACATTTTTTTTCTGACAGATATTTTCTGCTTTCTCCATAAGAGCTTCTTCCTCTTCAAAAAGCTCACTGACCTGAAAGCCGATTTTTGCAAATTTATCAGAATAAAATGGTGCAATTCCCGACTTGGTAGAACCAAAAGATTTTCCTGCCAGTCTTTCTTCTTCATATTCATCGAATTTAATATGATAAGACATTACAATCTGTGCTCTGTCTGATATTTTAATATCCGGCATAGGAACGCCCTGTTCTACGATTGACTGAAGCTCATGGAACAACACAGGGATGTTCAGCGCCACACCGTTTCCGATAATGCTTGTTGTATTCTCATTAAATACACCGGATGGCAGGCTATGCAGGGCAAACTTTCCATAATTGTTTACGATTGTATGTCCGGCGTTTGCTCCACCCTGAAATCTCACTACAATATCTGCCTCTTTTGCCAGCATATCTGTAATCTTACCTTTTCCTTCGTCTCCCCAGTTTGCTCCTACTACGGCTTTTACCATTTTCTATTCCTCCTGTAATACTGGAATCCATTTCATTTACTCAAGTATAATACACCATTTTTTCTGAGAAATAAAGTAAAAATAGTTTTCCCTGAGTCCAAAAATTTTGTTCAATTTTACCTCTTAAATACAGTTCATTGCCTCTTTAATATTAGATACACCAATAAGCTTAATGTCATATTTTCCCTGCAAGCTTTCCACATTTGCCTTTGGCATAATGCAGGAAGTAAAGCCCAGTTTTTCTGCCTCCCTGACTCTGCTTTCCGCCATACTGACACCACGCACTTCCCCGGAAAGTCCCACTTCTCCAAAAATCAAAGTCTGCTCGTCAATCACCTGATTTTTATAACTGGATACAATGGCAAGAACAACCCCTAAGTCAATGGCCGGCTCTCCCAGCTTCATGCCGCCTGCCAGATTGACGTAAGCATCACAGTCTCCCAGATGAAGCCCTGCTCTTTTTTCTAAAACTGCCATCAATAAATTCACACGATTATAATCTATCCCTACTGACGTTCTCCTTGGCAGCCCAAAATTGGTTCTGGTCACAAGCGCCTGTATTTCGATTAGAATAGGGCGTGTCCCTTCTATGGAACAAACAACTGCCGTACCGGAAGCATCCGTAGGTCTTCCGTTTAGCATAACCTGAGATGGGTTCTTCACTTCCATAAGCCCTTTTTCCCGCATTTCAAACACACCGATTTCATTTGTCGAACCAAATCTGTTCTTTACTCCTCTTAAAATGCGGTAAATCACCTGCCTGTCCCCTTCAAAATACAATACCGTGTCGACCATGTGTTCCAGCACTCTGGGACCTGCCACACTTCCGTCCTTTGTAACATGTCCCACAATAAAAACAGAAATCCCCATTCCCTTTGCAATCTGCATAAGCACGCCTGTGGACTCTCTCACCTGAGAAACACTTCCTGGCGCAGAGGAAACTTCTTCATTATACATAGTCTGAATAGAGTCAATTACCACCATCTCCGGTTTCACTCTTTCAATTACACTGCGAATACTTTCCAAATTTGTCTCACATAAGAGCAACAGATTTTCATTAAATTCTCCTATTCTCTTTGCTCTAAGCTTAATCTGTCCCAAAGACTCCTCACCGGAAACGTATAAAACCTTATGCCCCTTTCCCGTAAGCTGTCTGCACACCTGAAGAAGAAGAGTAGATTTTCCGATACCCGGATCTCCTCCTACCAGAACCATAGAGCCGGGAACAATACCACCTCCCAGTACTCTGTCCAGCTCTTCTATTTCTGTTTTTATTCTGTCGTTTTCCTGTATGGAAATATCTGCAAGAATAACCGGTTCATTTTTCTTCCCTGTTGTACTTCCTGAAGCTGTTATTTTTCCTTTTGTGGTTGCAGATACCGTCTCTTCCACAAAAGAATTCCATTCCCTGCATCCCGGACATTGTCCCAGCCACTTCGGAGACTCATACCCACAATTTTGACAGAAAAACAATGTTTTTTTCCCTTTTGCCATATTTTCCCTTTCTTTTCCAATAAACGAGGCTGCCGCATAATGCGACAGCCCTGTCTTGCTTATTTTTACTTATCTGATACCTTAATGCTTAAATTCTCTCAATCTGTACAGTTACCTGCTCTGCCTGCTCCAGTTCTACACTGAAGGACAGCTTACCGCCCAGATTTGTTTTCATCTGTCCGGCTTCTTCTTTGTCAATTACAATCTTGTACTCGGCATCCTCTTCCATTTCCACAGTAATCTGAGCATCCTGCGGTCCTTCCACCGTAAAGCTCATCTTGTCTTCTTTTTCTTCCAAATCTAAAACTGTGGTACCCGGTACAGACTCATATACAAACATACCATTTCTTTCCAGCTTTGTAATTTCCTTATATGTTTTTACTTTGTATATATCTCCATCGTACTCAAAGTCGGATACCTTTGACTTCTGTGCTAACTCATAGTTACCAAAGCTGATTTTGCCATTTTCTTCTGTACGAATTAATTCTTTTACTACTGACATAGTTATGTCCTCCCGCTTATGTCTTTCATTGTTCTGTCTTTTCAGACCTTTTTTCCTTCTTGTTTTGGTATAACAATATTACCATATATTTCAGTTTTTTGCTAGTCATTTTGTACATTTATAATAAAATTTACCTTTTCTTTAGACAAGCCAATGGTAACGCTGTCTCCCGCTTTTATCCTGCCTTCCAGAATTTCCTCTGCCATTGCGTCTTCGATTTTGCTCTGAATTGCTCTCTTTAATGGACGCGCCCCGTATTTTGGGTCAAATCCTTCTTTTCCGATAAATTCTTTTACATTTTCCCGAATTTTCACATCAATATTCAACTGTGTCTTACAGCGTTTTGTAAATTCTTTTAAAAGGAGCCCTACAATCTTCTTAATCTCCTCTTTATTCAAAGTATGGAATACAATAATGTCATCAATGCGGTTTAAGAACTCCGGCTTAAAAAGTCTCTTTACTTCTTCCATTACACTGTCTTTCATCTTCTTATAATCAGCCTGCGCATCATCTACTGTTCCAAATCCCAGCTTTTTCGGCTCTACAATCGCCTGTGCTCCCGCATTAGAGGTCATAATAATAATGGTTTCTTTAAAGTCTACTTTTCTGCCCTGTGCATCAGTAATATGTCCGTCATCCAGCACCTGCAAGAGAAGATTGAATACATCAGGATGGGCCTTCTCAATCTCATCAAACAGCAGTACGCTGTATGGGCTTCGTCTTACTTTTTCACTTAGCTGTCCGCCCTCTTCATAACCTACATATCCCGGCGGTGAACCAATCAGTTTAGAGACACTGTGTTTTTCCATATACTCTGACATATCTACACGTATCATTGCATCTTCACTGCCGAAAACCGCCTCTGCCAAAGCCTTGGAAAGCTCTGTTTTTCCTACGCCGGTAGGGCCTAATAAAAGGAAAGAGCCAATAGGACGTTTAGGGTCTTTTAATCCTACTCTGCCTCGTTTGATTGCCTTTGCAACAGCAGTTACTGCCTCATCCTGTCCGATTACACGTTTATGAAGCTGATTTTCCAGTTTTGCCAGTCGTTTAGACTCTCCTTCTGTAAGCTTTTTCACCGGTATTTTTGTCCACTGAGCAACTACCAGAGCAACATCATCTTCTGTAACAAATAGCTTTTTATTTTTACACTGTCTTTCAAAGCGCTTTCTGGCTTTTTCTACTATTTCTTCTGTTTCTTTTTGTTCTTCCTGAAGCTTGCCTGCAAGAAGAAAATCCTGACTTTTTACTGCTCTTTCTTTTTCTTCGCTAATATCTCTTAAACGAAGCTCTGCCTCTATCAATCCATCCGGAACCTTATAGCCGGAAATCTGTACCTTGGAGCATGCTTCATCCAATAAGTCCAACGCCTTATCCGGAAGAAATCTGTCATTAATATAACGCACACCCATGGAAACGGCTGCTTTTACAGCGCTTTCCTCAATCACGACACCGTGATGTTTTTCATAATAAGGCACTAATCCTCTTAAAATTTCCTCCGCTTCTTCCTTGGTAGGTTCTTCTACGGTTACCGGCTGAAATCTTCGCTCTAATGCAGGGTCTTTTTCAATATGCTTCCGATATTCCTCGATAGTCGTTGCACCGATAAGCTGAATTTCTCCTCTGGAAAGAGACGGCTTTAAAATATTGGAAGCATCTAATGCTCCTTCTGCTCCGCCTGCCCCTATAAGGGTATGGAGTTCATCCAAAAATAAAAGAATTCTTTTGTCATTGGATGCTTCCCAAACCACACGTTTAATCCTCTCTTCAAACTCACCTCTGTATTTTGAACCCGCTACCATAGCAGATAAATCCAACACCAGAATACGTTTATCCGCCATATTTTCAGGAACCATTCCACTTACAATCTTCTGCGCAAGCCCCTCGGTAATGGCTGTTTTTCCCACTCCGGGTTCACCAATCAGACAAGGGTTGTTCTTTGTTCTTCTGCTTAAAATCTGTATAATACGGTTAATTTCTTTTTCCCTGCCTACAACAGGATCCAGCTTGCCCATAGCAGCCATTTCTGTCAAATCTCTGCCATACTGATCTAGCATTGGTGTGGCACTCTTTTCTTCTTTTGTCAATGTGCCTTCTCTCCCCATAACATTCATAAGCTCTGCATACAGCTTTTGATTTCCTGCCCCCATAGTATGCAGAAGTCTGGCGCCCACACAATCTGTTTCTTTTAACATTGCGATTAAAATATGCTCTGTGCCGATTTCTGCACTTTCCATATTTGTTGCTTCTTCAGATGCTTTTTCAAGTACCTTTTTGCTTCTTGGTGTATAGCCCTGAGGCTCTTCCAGCAGCACCTCTGAAGACGGCGCTACCAGCTTTTCCATAAGCTCTAACAATTTTTTCAATGAAATACCGGCTTCTGTGAGAATTTCTCCTGCCGTACTATCCTTTACAGCCAGAAGTCCTGCCAGTATATGTTCTGTTCCAATATAATTATGGCTGTATTTTCTGGCAGTTTCCTCTGCCAGCTTCAAAGCCTTTAATGCCCACTTTGAGTATTGCTTTTTCATGTATCTCTCCTGTTCTATTTATATTCTTCAAAAATTTCATCAATTAAGGCATGCACTTCTTCTCTTGTAATATTCTTACAACAGCCTTTTGCCAAAACAGGCAAAAGATTTTCCTTCATTTCCTCCAATGCCCTGATTTTATCCACATCAATGGAAATCACTGCGCCTCTGCGTCTGTCTATACTGAGAAATCCTTCCTGTCTCAATACAGAATATGCTTTATTTACTGTGTGCATGTTAATTCCTATGGTATCTGCCAGCTGTCTTACAGAAGGAAGCGTCTCCCCTACCTTTAACTGTTCTGTGGCAATTCCCATAATAATCTGATTACAAAGCTGTACATAAATTGCTTCATCACTGTTAAAATCAATTTCAATCAGCATGCCTTCACCTTCTTTCCAGATTGTTATATCTAATATAGCATAGATAGCATTTTTAGTAAAGATTTAGAAAAAAGAAGCTGCTTTCGCAGCTTCCTTCCTATGCCTCATCAATGGCTTTTCCAATATCATTTCGCATATATTTATTTTCAAAGTTAATCCATTTTGTTGCCTCATAAGCATTCGCTCTTGCCTCTTTTAAGTCAGCCCCTTTTGCGGTAACTCCTAAGACACGCCCTCCGTTTGTTACGATTTTACCATCTTTGAAGGCAGTTCCTGCATGGAAAACATAATAACCGTCTTTATCCTTAAAGTTTTCCAGACCTTCAATTGGATATCCTTTTTCATAAG
The DNA here is from genome assembly GCA_900539145.1 of uncultured Blautia sp. Classification (GTDB taxonomy): domain Bacteria; phylum Bacillota; class Clostridia; order Lachnospirales; family Lachnospiraceae; genus Blautia. Next base: position 32,966 of record UQAX01000008.1, on the reverse strand, counting down.
AAACCGGATAACCGTCAGAGGCTAACACAACACATACTGCTGCGTTGTCTTCAAACTGTAAGTCAATTTCATCTAACTTTCCGTCTACGCAGGCTTCAAAAACTTCTACAATATCATTTTTTAATCTCGGAATAACAACCTGAGCCTCCGGATCACCAAAGCGAGCATTATACTCCAACACTTTTGGTCCTTTTTCTGTAAGCATCAGACCAAAGAAAATAATCCCTTTAAACTCTCTGCCTTCTGCTGCCATAGCATCTACGGTTGCCTGATATACATATTTTTCGCAAAATTCATCCACTTCTTTTGTATAGAAAGGACTTGGTGAAAATGTTCCCATTCCTCCTGTATTTAACCCTTCATCTCCGTCTTTTGCACGTTTATGATCCTGTGCGGAAGTCATGGTTTTAATGGTTTTTCCGTCAACAAAAGAAAGTACGGATACTTCACGTCCTGTCATGAATTCTTCGATAACTAAAGTATTTCCTGCAGAACCGAATTTTTTATCCAGCATAATTGTGCAAACGCCTTCCTCTGCTTCTTCCAATGTGTTACAGATTAAAACACCTTTTCCAAGAGCCAGTCCGTCTGCCTTTAATACAATAGGAAACTCTGCTTTCTCACGAAGATATGCCAGAGCCTCATCTGCATCCTCAAAGTTTTCATAAGCTGCCGTAGGAATGTTATATTTCTTCATCAAATCTTTAGAAAAAGCTTTTGAGCCTTCCAGAATTGCCGCATTCTTTCTTGGTCCAAACACTCGCAATCCCTCTTTTTCAAAAACATCTACAACACCGCCGACTAATGGGTCATCCATTCCTACAACAGTTAAATCTACTGCATTTTCTTTTGCAAAAGCTGCCAGCTTCTCAAATTCCATTGCGCCGATTGGCACACATTCTGCAAATTCCGCAATTCCTGCGTTTCCCGGTGCACAGTAAATCTTATCTACCTTTGGACTTTTTGCAACCTTCCATGCAATGGCATGCTCTCTTCCGCCGCTTCCTATAATCAATACTTTCATCCTCTTATGCTCCCTTCTTATTCTTTAAATTTCACCAGTCCATCTATCACTTCAATTTTATCATTTGCAATTAAATCAATCGCTTTCGGCATAATTTTCCACTCTGCTTCTTCCATAACTCTGCGCTGAAGAATTTCCGGCGTATCTCCCTGATGAACTTCTACCGCCTTCTGTAAAATAATCGGACCTGTATCTGTCCCTTCGTCTACAAAATGTACCGTTGCTCCGGTTACTTTTACTCCTCTTTCCAGTACACCCTCATGCACCTTCAGTCCATAATAACCTGTACCGCAGAAAGATGGAATAAGCGCCGGATGAATATTGATAATCTTATTTGGATAAGCCTTTACCATAATCTCCGGAATAACTACAAGACAGCCCGCCAGAACAACAAGCTCCACATCATAAGATTGGATTGTTTCAAGTAACGCCTGATTAAATTCCGCCCTGGAGGCATAAGCCTTCGGAGAGACACAAATTGCCTCTATCCCCTTCATTTTTGCTCTTTCCAGAGCATAGGCATTTGCGTTATTACTGATTACCACAGCAATCTCCGCATTGGTAATTTCGCCCCTGTCCATTGCATCCATAATCGCCTGAAGATTGGTTCCTCCGCCGGACACCAACACTGCCATTTTCATCATATTCATTCAGCCTTTCTTTTATAGGATTTTGGTAACAAAAATATTTTTTGTACTTTAATCTTTATAAACAGGAAAAGGGCTGCTTTTGCAACCCTGATTTCCCTGTCTTATACCAATTTCACACCTTTTTCTCCCTCTTCAATCTTACCGATTACGTAAGGAGTATCCCCTGCTGCTTTCATGGCTTCCATTGTTTTGTCAACGTCTGCCGGATCTACTGCTACAATCATACCAATACCCATGTTATAAGTATTGTACATCATCTGCTCTTCAATATTTCCTTCTTTTGCCATTAAAGTAAAGATTGGAGGAATTGGGTAGCTGTCTTTTTCTACAACTGCACATACACCGTCTTTTAACATACGTGGAATGTTTTCATAAAATCCGCCGCCTGTGATGTGGCTGCAAGCTTTTACAGTAACACCCGCTTCTTTTACTTTTTTCAATGCTTTTACATAAATTCTTGTAGGAGCAAGTAAAGCTTCTCCTAAAGTTGTTCCTAATTCATCATAATAAGTATCTAAAGACTCTTTTGTAATCTCAAATACTTTTCTTACTAATGAAAATCCATTGCTGTGAACACCTGAAGATGCCATACCGATTAAAACATCGCCTGCTTTTAAGTTTTCTCCTGTAATCATATCTTTCTTGTCACAAACACCAACTGCAAAACCTGCTAAATCGTAATCATCTTCCGGCATAAGTCCCGGATGCTCTGCTGTTTCACCGCCGATTAAAGCAGCTTCAGACTGTAAACAGCCTTCTGCAACACCTTTTACGATTGTAGCGATTTTTTCAGGATAATTCTTTCCGCATGCAATATAATCTAAGAAAAACAACGGTTCACCGCCTGCACATGCAATATCATTTACGCACATTGCAACTGCATCAATACCGATTGTATCATGCTTGTCCATAACCATTGCCAGCTTCACCTTTGTTCCGCATCCGTCTGTACCGGACAATAACACAGGCTCTTCCATCTCTTTAATTTTTGCCAGAGAAAAAGCACCGGAGAAGCCGCCCAATCCGCCAAGAACTTCTTCACGCATTGTTTTCTTCACATGTTCTTTCATCAATTCTACTGATTTATATCCAGCTTCAATATCTACGCCAGCTTTCTTATAATCCATCTTTTCTTCCTCCGTTTTATTTCTCTGATTTATTTATAGTTTTTATATCCTACTTCCTGTAATTTCGCATCTTTTGCAACAACCTGATCTTTTAATTCTTCCTTATAATCTTTTAATTTCTGCAATAATGCTTCATCTGAAGTAGCTAAAATCTTGGCTGCCAGAATTGCTGCGTTTGCTCCTCCGTTAATTGCAACAGTTGCAACAGGAATACCGGAAGGCATCTGAACGATAGAATACAGAGAGTCCCTTCCTCCTAAAGAAGTTGTGTGCATTGGGATACCGATAACCGGCATTGGGAAAATTGCTGCGCACATACCCGGAAGATGTGCTGCCATACCTGCTCCCGCAATAATGACTTTAAATCCTTTTTCTTCTGCTGTTTTCGCATATTCAAAGAATACATCCGGTTCTCTGTGGGCGGAAATAATAGTCATTTCATATTCAATTCCGAATTTCTCCAACATATCTGCCGCTTTACTCATAACAGGCATATCTGAGTCGCTGCCCATAACAATTCCAACTTTTGCCATGATTGTTCTCCTTTAAATTAAATTCAGCTTATGCTGTATATTTTATTGTACAGCACAATTTTACATATTGTTACAAATAATGTCAACTGCAAAACCCTTTTTCTTTATATCATCTTCCAAAAGGCTCATTTAATTTCTCTGTACCCGCCAATACAAATTTTCCGTCACGGATAATCTCAATGTTTTCTCCCTTTTCTGTTTCTACCCAGATTTTGTCTAATTCATCATAAGGGATAGTGATATCTGTATGACAGCCCATATACGCCTTGCTGATGTCTTCTTTTCTTAAAATAGAAACTTCATTATCTCTTGCAATGATTTCTTTTCCGTCAGGATTGTAAACAGCAGTATCCTCTGACCAGCTATAACAAGTATCTCCTACTGCAAAATGCGGTCCCATTTTTTCTGCAATTAAAATCGGCAGCAAATGCGCAATTTCATATTTCTGTGCCATTACATAAGCCGTAGTGTTCGTTCCGATTGCAAATTCTCCCAATGGAAGCGTCTCATGATGATGAAGAAGATTTTCTTTTAAAAAGCTCTTATTCTCCTCTTCCTTTTCAAAATTTTCACAGGTATATTCTGCAATCCTTCCGTCTTTAAAAAGAAGCTTCAGCCCTCTGTATTCCAAACCATTTAAAAATACTCTGGATACTGCCAAAGTTCCGTTTGTACCCTTGAGCATCGGTGATGTAAAGACTTCGCCCACCGGAATATTTACATCTGCTACACAGTTTTCAAAATTCGTCTGCTTTTCCGGATTTTCCAGTGTATGAAGAGAAACGGTTAAATCTGTTTCATTCTCCCCCTTTCCCAGAATATGCACACAAATTCCTCTGTCTAATGCGTCAATGATACTCTGCTGAATTTTTCTGTATAATTCATTATCCAGTGTATTTAATTTTACGGTTTCTTCAAAAATCTCCTCAAATTTTTCTCCGATTTCTTTTACCGGATATGCAATAATAGTAAAGCTTCTCTCTTCTCCCTTAATATAGCGGTTTACAATCTGACCGGACTCATTGTCATAAGATACCTGAAGCTTTTGCTGATGTGATGTTAAAGTGCAGGCTTCCTTTGTTTTTTTCGGTACAAAAGGGTTTTCGCCAAAGGTTTCCATACATGCCGGACCTCCGTGAACAGCCGCCAGCTCCTTCACCTGCTCATAGGCCACCTGTAAAACTCTCAGCTTTCTCTGAATAAATTCATGGTCTAAATACAGTGCAGCATCATCCTTATGGTCATATTCAAACTGCTGATTTGGAATTGCCCCATAATATCCAATTCTATGATGCTGTTTTTTATTTACAGAGTGAACAGCGCTTCGGTAAATAACAGGCTGTAAACCCATTTCCGCAAACTGTCTGATTTCTTCTTTTACAATCCGCTCAAACCCCAGCTGAAAGCGAATATTTACAGTCTTTTTCTTTGTAATATCCTTTCCTCCTAAGACAAAACCTTCTCTGTATCCTTCTGTAAAGGTTCTTGCCATTGCCTGAATTTTTTCCTCCGGCAGAGTATTTAGGAAATTCGCCATACCGATTTCATTTTCTGTAACATATTCCCCGAATTTATATAAATAACGAAGGTCTGTCAAATCGCTGTCACAGATAATTTTTGCAGCAAAATCCAAAGACGGGTCAATTCCTTCTCTGACTCTGTATCCTACCATTTCGTCACTGTAATCACTGATATACCAATAAATAGCATCTTTTACATCCTTTGCAGATATTTCTTCTTCCTCAAAGAGATTATAAATCTGCACAAAAAGCTCCAAAACAACGGTCATATCAAAAAGGCGTTTCTCATAAACAAAAACAACCATTCCACGAATTTCTGCATACAGAAAACTTAATAATACACCAAACTCTTCTCCCAGCATTTTTTGTGCATAAGCAGGATTTCCATAGGAAGCACCATAATTTTCCGGCAAGATATCCTTATACAGAGCATGATTATTTTCTTCCAATTCTTTTTGTGAGGCGCTGTCTAACCAGCCTTTTTGTATCTTTTCATACAAGTTATCCACCATCAGAATAAAATCTGCTGTTTTTCTGAAATATTCACCATAAGGTTCTTTTACTACCTCTTCTTTTTGAATTTCCTGAATTCTTCCCCTCATTAAAGCATAGCGTTCTTCAAAAAACACATCATTCATCTTTTAAATTCCCCTTTTCTACATTTAAATCTATAATTTCATGCACATAAGACTCCATGGTTTTTGACCCTTCCCCTGTGCGTTCATTTCTTTTTAGTACCTGTGATTTCTTTATTCCACGCTCTCTCCATGATTTTCCGCCAGTGGCGTGATTTAACATTAAAGGCTGAATATTATCACAAACATGAGCGAATTTTGCCTCCGGTGTCTGCTGCTCTTCAAATTCGTCCCACAGTAACCTTAACATTTTTGCCTGATCTTCCGGTAAGATATTAAAAATTCTGTCTGCTGCCTTTAATTCTCTTTCCCTCTTTGTCTGATTTCCAACTGCATCATAGGCATAAGTATCACCAGCATCGATTTCTACTAAATCATGAACCAGCACCATAAGCATGGTTTTTGCCAAATCAATCTTTTCCTCAGAATATTCTGCCAAAAGCGCTGCTGTCAAAGCTAAATGCCATGCGTGTTCTGCGTCATTTTCCTTTCGAATTCCGTCTGATAAATAAGTCTGCCGGCCAATAAATTTTTCCTTATCCACTTCCAATAAAAATTCCATCTGTTTTTTCAAACGTTCTTCCATATCTTTATCCTGCCTTTCTGTTATTAAGAAATTCCAACTAAGAAAAGTGCCAGCCAGATAACCATAAGCACCCCGTTTCCTACTGCTCCGATTTTACAAAAAAGCTGGTCTCTGTTTTTCTCAGAAAAGCTTTTTAATCCCACAACAAATCCATAAGCGGAAAGACCAATGGCAATCAGTCCCAATGCCCCCAGATACATACCGCCTTTTCCATGAAAAATCAAAGCACATAATGCGGCGGCACAAAAAATCCCCAGAGAAATTCCTGCAAAAACCGTTGAAGCAATTCCCTGTCCGGAATGTTTCTTTTTTGCAAAAGAATATTTATTTTTCTTCTTTGCCATTACTTGTTTCTCCTTTTTGTTCTTTTATATATGAAATAGATAACGGCAAAAAATATGTATCCCAATGCCGCACCTAGTGTATTCATAATCAAATCATCTACATCAAAGCATCCCAGCTTTGTAACTAACTGTATGGTTTCCACACAAAGACTCAGTGCAAAACCTGAAAATGTGATAAAGAAAAAATTTCTTGTATCTCTATGGATAATGGGAAGAATAAATCCAAACGGAATAAATCCCACAACATTCCCCAACAAGTTCAATACAACCGACCACACACCCAACTGTTCCCTATACGTCCAAAATCGTTTGATTTCCTGAAGAAATACCAGATTATAATGATATTCTCTTTCCTCAAAGCTCTGTATACCAAATCGCTCTGCAAAGAAAAGAAGATAAATCAGCAAAAAAAGATACAGCACAAATAAAATGGTACTGAATGTTTTTATTTTTTTCTTCACATTTTTATTCAATTTTAACCCCTTATTTTTCTAAAATAACATAAAGACGGGAGAACCCATTCCCCCGCCCTCTTTTGTCCTACACATTAAAATGTAATTTCTGACTTTCTTTTTAATAATCTTGCTCCGCTTACCAGCATTAAAATCCCTGTGGTAATGCCTGTAACCAGCACAATTATTCCTACTGCAATGCTCCCCGCACCGCATCGTGTCATGGTTTTATAAACCTTTTCATTCATTTAGGAACACTTCCTTTTCTGATTATTTTACTCCGTAGATTTGGTAGTATGCGTCAATGGCTTCTTTTGTCTTGTCATCAATTACAACCCTGCCATTACATTCTCTGTTGTATAAATGCTCTACTACCTCTTCCATTGTTACAATAGCATTTGTTTCAAATCCGTAAGTTTCTTTGATTTCATCAAGAGCGCTTTTGTCGCCTTTTCCTTTTTCCATACGGTTTAAAGAAACCATCAGACCTACGATTTCCACATTTGCTGCTCCTCTTACCTTTGGAACAGTTTCTTCCATAGATTTTCCGGAAGTTGTTACGTCTTCAATCATCACTACTCTGTCTCCATCCTGCAGCTTACTTCCCAAAAAGCTTCCCTTATCTGCGCCATGGTCTTTTTCTTCCTTACGGTCCGAGCAGTAGCGTACTTCTTTTCCATATAATTCACTGTAAGCAATAGCTGTTACGACGCTGATTGGAATTCCCTTGTAAGCCGGTCCAAATAATACGTCAAAATCATCTCCGTATTTGTCATGAATAGCTTTTGCATAGTATTCGCCTAATCTTTTTAACTGAGAACCTGTTACATAAGCTCCTGCATTCATAAAGAAAGGAGATTTTCTACCACTTTTCAAGGTAAATTCTCCGAATTTTAAAACATCACTTTCTACCATAAAATCAATAAATTCCTGTTTATACTGTTCCATATTTCTTAAAACCTCCTGTATTTATGGACTTTTCTCGTCCTTATTTTCTATTTTTATCCCTTAGTACACCATTTTTACACCATAAAAAAGAACTTTTAAATCTTCTCAATTCTATCACATATTTCCTGTTATTTCAATCAAAGAACAGGCTTAAAAATGCCTACAATAAATCCATTATATTTATTTAAAGTTCGACACACCTAAAACTATCAGGAATACTCCGGACACAAATGTCTTTTTATTATAAATCTTCATACTCCTTATCCTCCAATTCTTTGTTTTCTTTTAAGCAACACAATTCTTCTACGCTTACTCCAAAAACCATTGCCATACGATATGCAAGCATTAATGAAGGATTATATTGTCCTTTCTCAATAGAAATGATAGTCCTTGATGATACATGAACCAAATCTGCCAACTGTTGTTGTGTCATTTTGCCTTCTGTACGCAATTCTTTCACTTTTGTTTTCATTTTTCCCTCCAATATGAAGTGTACTTCTCATGAAGTTAACTTCATCATATTATTGCTTTCTCAAACTGTCAAGATTTTTATGAAGTATACTTCATATTTTTCAAAAATAAACAAAAACATTCAAAAAGGAGATTATCCTGTTTACAAACGATAATCTCCCAATCTTTCTTTTATATTCTTATTTTGAAGTTTTCATATATTCAGACTTCCTTTACTGATATAACTGGATTTCTCCACATTCATCAATATTCTTTATATAATCTGTAATGCCAGAAACAGGTTCACCACCGCAAAAAACTTCTTTCTCTAATGCTTCTATTACAGCTGTTGGTGTAGCAGCTGTCACTTTGACCTTTAATGTCCCGTTATAAGTATAAAAAAGTCTTGTCGTTGGATAAGTACCCTCGGCACTCCAGACATCTATATTATAATCTTCAAATTCTATGTAAGGAATATCTGATGTTACATTTAAGTCATTTCCTATAATTTTGTTAATTTGTGCATAAGGTCCATCAGACCAGACATCCGCCGAAACATTTAGCTCTATTTTTGTATTTCCAATATTGTTTGTGCATGTAAAGTTTTTTATATAGCTCTTATCCATCCCGGAAGCATTATCTGCTGATACCATTGTAAAACCGGAAATCCATAGACAAAATGCGAAGCCTATACAAAATATTTTTTGTCTGCTTTTTTTTTACGCATCTGTTTTCCTCCTTTCACCTGCTGCAAAAAACTCTTTTTCTAATTTTATTATATCAGATTTTAGAAGGATTTCCTATTTATTTTCCCATTTTTCTTATAATAACTTCCTATTTTTCCATACTTGATACAGAATATCTTTTAAATACTCCTCTGTAAAATCCTGTTTCCACATAAACGGAATATAGCAGCCCTCTACAATCAAATTTTGTTTATTTTCTATTGCGGTTTTTACAATTTCCTTAACAATTTTCCATAGATAAAATTCCAATTTTTCGTCATCTTCCGGTGTCAAATCTGTATTTTTGCTCCGAATTAATCCCATTTTTAACAAGTCAATCGAAAGAACCGAATACTTATATTTTTCCAATAGCTTTTGTGCCAATAAAGTTTTTCCCGTATGAGATGCCCCTGTAATTAAAACAACCATTTTATTCTGCTACTCCCCATTCTACTATTAAAAACAAGCCTAAAATAATTCCGCCAACAAGGAATATAGCTCCCAACACTTTTCCTTTTACAAGTTCAATAAGTCCAAAGATTGCCAGTACCACGGCTGCTATCACTGAACCGTAAAAGAAAAACGCCGATATTTTATTACCCTTATGTTTAAAGAACTCCCTTCTTTTTTCACTGACTTTTATTTCTGCCCGGTTCTCAATTACACCGCCGACTAGTATGGTTACTATATCTTTAACAAAATCTATAAAGTCTCTCACTTTTTAACACCTGATTTCCATAATGAAATTCCGTTGATTACCATAGATAATACTGTAAATATCCATGTGAATTTTTCCATAGTAGGCACTGTATCCGCTAATGCACTCCAATCCTCCTGTATCACTGAACCTGCTGCTACCTGATAAATTGCACACACAGTCAATGCTGTAAGTGAAAAACTTAAAAATCCTAACCAACGTACTGATTTTCCCATGAATGAAAAAATCAAATTAAGCAACGCTGTAATTACGGCACTAATTCCTAAAATTATCCACATACGCTTTTCTCCTTTACATATAAATACATTTCTCAATCTCCGGCAGCACAGTATAAATGGATTTACCCATATATTCTTCAAAATATTCCTTAAATTTGTAGGTATTATTCCACCTATCCAAAGAAAAAGGATAAAATCCATATCGCCTTGCTGTGTCAACAAATCTCTTCTCTAAAATACAAAAGCCTTTTACATCTGCCAAAGCATCACATAAAATAATCAGTTTATCATAATCATCATACTCAGTCTGTTCCAGATAATTTTTTATAAATTCATATTGCTCCGGGCGAATATCTTTCTTTCCAATATCCGCTTCAATATCTTTTACCGGAAAGGAATGTGTCAGACATACTCTTGCCACCTCATCCCATCCCTTGGAAATAGCATAATCATAGCCGTCAATGGTATGTCTCATCTGTGCAATTCCCGTTCGTCTTCCGATATCATGAAGCAAGCCACATACAAAAGCCTTTTCTGTATCTAAATTTCCACAGGCTTCTGCAATCAATTCTGCTGCCTCTGCCACATGATAGGAATGTACTGTCCAAAGCCCGGGATTTTTCTCCCCTGCAATTTTTAATTCTTGTATTGCAAGTTCTCTGTTTGGAAACATTTCACCACCCCTTTTTATAGCAATAGGAGGCTGCCTGTGTATTCACAGGTTACAGCCCCCTCATCTTTATTTTACAATTCCGATTAACTCTCGGATATCTTCAATTTTATTTCTTTCCATATAAGTCTCAATGCCTCTGATTGTTTCTATCGTTGCATAAGGATTGGTAAAGTTTGCAGTTCCGATTGATACTGCCATAGCGCCTGCCATAATAAATTCCAGAGCATCCTCTGCATTCTGGATACCGCCCATTCCAATAATCGGAATGTTGACAGCCTGTGCAACCTGATAAACCATACGTACTGCGATTGGTTTTACACATGGACCGGAAACACCGCCTGTCTTATTAGCAAGTGCAAAAGTTCTTCTGTTAATATCAATTTTCATACCCGTCAGTGTATTGATAAGTGAAACTGCATCTGCTCCGCCTGCCTCTGCTGCTCTTGCAATTTCTGCAATGTCAGTGACATTCGGTGTCAATTTCATAATCACCGGCTGTTTTGCAATTTTTTTAATCTGTGCGGTAAGCGCCTCTACATGCTTTGGGTCCTGACCAAAAGCAAGGAAATTTGCATTTACATTAGGACAGGAAATATTGATTTCCAGCATATCTGCCGGTTCGTCTGCCAGACGTTCTACTACTGCCAGATATTCTTCCGGTGCATGTCCGCATACATTTACAATTACTTTTGTATCAAATTGCTGCAGATAAGGCAAATCTCTTTCACAAAATACTTCCATTCCCGGATTTTGAAGCCCGATAGCATTCATCATACCGCTGTGGATTTCTGCAATTCTAGGTGTAGGATTTCCCGGCCATGCCACATTGGCAACACCTTTTGTCACTACTGCACCCAGCTCATTTAAGTCCACAAACTCGCTGTACTCTGCTCCTGAGCCAAAAGTACCGGAGGCTGTCATAACAGGATTTTTCAATTCAATCCCGGCAATCTTTACTTTTGTATTCATTACAGTTCCACCTCCGTACTTAAAAAGACCGGTCCGTCCTTGCAAATTCGCTTATTATGTACATGAGAATGATGGTCTACTTCTTTTGATTTACATACACACGCCAGACACGCACCCACTCCGCATGCCATTTTTTCTTCCATGGAAATATAGCAAAGAATATTGTTTTCCTCCGCATAATTTTTAATTGCACGCAGCATTGGTGTTGGACCGCAGGCAAAAATCACATCTGCGGTAAGGTTATTTTCACGAATAGCATCCATAACGTTTCCCTTAGTTCCCACACTGCCATTTTCTGTGGCAACTACAAGACGACCATTCTTTTCCAAATCCTCCTTCAAGAAAATTTCACTGTTGCGATAACCTGCAATAATTGTTACATCTGCATCTGCTTCCTTTGCAGTCTGTACCATAGGAGGAACGCCAATTCCTCCCCCCATCATAAAGACTTTTTTTCCTTTAACTGCTTCCATTGGAAATCCATTTCCCAACGGTCCTAAAATATCTACCGTATCTCCGCTTACAAGAGAAGAAAATTCTTTTGTTCCTTCTCCTGCAATTCGATACACAATGCGAAGCATTCCTTTTTCCTTATCAATTTCACAAATACTGATTGGTCTTGGAAGGATTTTTCCTGAGTCTTTACAGTATACAGAAATAAACTGTCCCGGTTTTGCCTGTACTGCAATTTCTTCTGCTTTTAACCACAGACTGTAAATATCTGTTGCTATCATTTCCTGACTTACCACGGTACTTGTCATTTTTAATTTTGCCATGTTTCTTCTCCTTATTTTGCAGCTTCCAATGCTCCTGTAATATCTGCAATCATATCCTCTGCTGCCGCTCTTGACGCATCTGCAAAGTTTTCCTCTCCGAATTTTGCATATTTTTCCTGTTTATAGGCTGCAATAATTCCACGAGAAGAATTTACAATCGCGCCTAAACCATCTTCATTGAAGAAATGAACTAAATCCTTGCCCTGTCCGCCCTGAGCGCCGTAGCCCGGAACAAGAATATAAGCCTTTGGCATAATTTTTCTGAGTGTTTTTCCCATTTCAGGATAAGTAGCGCCAACAACAGCGCCAACATAGCTATAATCGTCGCCCATGCAGGTTTCTCCCCACTGTGCAACCTTCTCTCCTACTAATTCATATACAGGTCTGTCTCCCACCATCTGGTCCTGAAAATCTCCGCTGGAAGGATTGGAGGTTTTAACAAGAATGAAAAGTCCTTTCTTTTCTTCTTTGCATACATCAATAAACGGTGTAATACTGTCTGCTCCCATGTATGGATTTAAGGTAACAAAATCTTCGTCAAACGGCGCAATTTTATTTGAACCAATCTGCACTTTTCCAATATGACCGGTTGCATAAGCTGCAGAAGTAGAACCAATATCTCCACGCTTAATATCTCCGATTACTACAAGGTCTTTGGATTTACAGTAGTCTACGGTTTTCTTAAAAGCCATAATTCCCGGAATACCGAACTGCTCATACATAGCAATCTGTGGTTTTACTGCCGGAATTAAATCGTATGTCTTATCTACGATTTCTTTATTAAACTGCCAAATTGCTTCCGCAGCTCCTTCTAAAGTTTCCCCAAATTCTTTAAATGCCTTTTCCTGAATGTGTTTTGGAATGTAATTTAACATTGGGTCTAAGCCCACCACAATCGGCGCTTTTGTTTTCTGAATTTTCGCAGTCAGTTTGTTAATCATGATTTCTCCTCCAATAGTTCTTCTTTCTTACTCTTTTCTTTTACTCTTCTATATACGCAATTTCACCGTCACAAATCGTAGCCTTTACCATACCTTTTACTTTTCTTCCGTTAAACGGTGTATTTTTTCCTTTTGACTCAAAAGTTTTGCTGTCAATTACATATTCTTTTTCCGGATCAATAATCGTAATATCCGCAGGACTTCCCACTTCCAGACGACCTCTGTCTGAGTGAATAATCTTTGCCGGATTATAGCTCATTTTTTCAGCCATCTGCATTGGTGTTAAAATTCCCTTGTGTACCAGCTCTGTCATAGTAAGAGGCACTGCCGTTTCCAAGCCTACTATACCAAATGGTGCTTCTGTCATGGAACGCTGTTTTTCTTCTCTGCTGTGTGGCGCATGGTCTGTGCTGATTACGTCAAAAATGTCATCTTTTAAGCCTTTTACCAGTGCATCTCTGTCCTCTTTTGTACGCAGAGGCGGGTTCATTTTATAATTGGCATCACCTGCAACCATATCATCTGATGTTAAAATAAAATGATGTGGGCAGACTTCACCTGTAACAGGAAGCTTTTCTTCCTTGGCAAGTTCAATCATGCGCACACTATCCTTTGTAGAACAATGACATAAATGCAGACTTGCACCTGTCTCTTTTGCAAGCATAATATCTCTTGCTACAATAATATCCTCTACTGCATTGCTGATACCCGGAAGTCCCAGCTCTTTTGATTTTTCATCTTCATTTACGCAACCGCCGTTTACCATATTCTGGTCTTCACAATGGGCAAACACCGGAATATTATGGTCTGCTGCAATCTGCATTGCTTCTTTATAAATTCTGGTATTCATTACGGACTTTCCGTCTTCGCTGATTGCCGGAATTCCGGCTTTTATCATCCCTTCAATATCTGCCAGTTCTTCTCCTTTTTGCTGTTTTGTTACAGCTCCGACCTGAAGAACATGAATAGGAGCAAGTTCTTTTGCTTTGTTGTGTACATAATTTACTCTGTCAGCGCAATCAATTACCGGTTTTGTGTTAGGCATTGCCAAAATTGTAGTAAATCCACCTTTTGCCCCTGCCTTTGCACCGGTTACAACGTCTTCTTTATAAGTCAGTCCCGGGTCACGCAAATGTACATGCAAATCAATCAATCCCGGCATTACGTAACAGCCCTTGGCGTCAATAATTTTTTCAGGTGTTTCCTTACACTCTATTTCTTCTTTCATTTCCTTAATCACACCATCTTCAACAAGAATATCACCGATTTTATCGGTCTGGTCTGATGGGTTTAAAATACGTCCTTTTTTAATCAGTATTTTCATAGATTTTCATATCCTTTCTGATTATTATATAAATAGTAACACACACATTTTCTTTCGTCAATTACACTTTTCCCTTGACTTTTACACATCGAAGGAATATACTAATCATGTCAAAGATATATTGGATATTAGTATTAAATGGTTTTTAGAGAGAGTATTATCATTTTTATACATAATATTATCTCTAAAGACCATTTAATTTTTTATCCAGCCATTTTTATTTTTATGGAGGTAACACTATGAACAAGGGAACTGTTAAATGGTTCAACGCAGAAAAAGGATACGGATTTATCACAGGAGAAGACGGACAGGACGTTTTCGTACATTTCTCTGCAATCAATGGAGAAGGCTTCAAATCTTTAGAAGAAGGTCAGGCTGTAAGTTATGATTTAACAGAAGGCGCTCGCGGAATGCAGGCTGCTAACGTTGAAAAATTATAATTTTTCGGCATTTAGAATATTCTAATGAGAAAAAGGCACCGCATAGGCGGTGCTATTTTTGTACTCTTTACTTATTCCAGCTTTTTATCATTGCCGTTGATGAACGGTTCATTTCCATACGAAACTCAGCTTCAAATTTTCTTTTGCTGTATCTCTCAAGACGCTGCTTCAATTCCGCATCATCTACATTTAATTTTCGCTTAAACGCTTCTCTTGTTTCTTCTGTATCTTTATCCGGATAAGTATTCGTAAAAACGATATCTTCCACTTTAAAACGTTCCGGCTTTGTTCGATTTTTCTGCTGTTTCGTAGGTCTTCCCAAAACCAGCATGGAAACAGGCAGCACATATTTCGGTAAATTCAGAAGCTTTTGATTATCCTCATAATGTTCCAGAATATCTCCAATATAACAGGAACCTATTCCCATAGACTCTGCCGCCACAACTGCATTCTGTGCCGCAATGATACAGTCCTGCATTGCTAAAAACAAGTCCCCTTCTCCCATTGGCGGAATTGTCATTTCATAGCTTTCCAATACGTCACACCATCTCTGATAATCTGCCAGAAAAACCAGTACCACAGGTGCTTCTGCAATAAAATTCTGGTTATCACATCTCTTTGCAAGAACGTCCTTAATCTCCTGAGACTGAATATCGAGAATACTGAACAGAGACATATTTCCCGCCGTGGGCGCTTGTATTGCTGCTTCTAAAATTAACTTTTTTTCTTCTTCCGTAATTTTTTCATCAGAAAAGACTCTTACGGATTTTCTTGAAAAAAGCTCTTGTATTGTACGGTTTTCCATAAACTCACCCTTTTATTTATTCTGCTTCTTCTGCGGAAAGTCCTGCTAAATAATCATTTAAAGCTGTAACATCCATTTCTGTTGTAACAACTTCCTGTTCTGCATTTGGATCCGGTCTCATTGCCAGATTATATGCGGAATATCCAATCCATCCTATTGCTGCTACACAGACAGCGGCAATCGCACACTTTTCTAAAAATAAAACCCTTTTCTCCTTCTTTTGGATTTTGGCACGGTTTGCTTTCTCTTTTTTATATCTATCTACTTTTTCCTGACTCATGTTAAAATCTCCTTACAAAATATTTTATTGGCTTGACGGTATAATCCGGGCCTCGCGACGGCAAGCCGATTGTATCGGCTTGGTTTGCACTTCGTGCAATCATTATACTACGTGCGCAGAAAAGGAAGCACCCTTTAGGGTATTTACTTTTCAAGCCGTAGCTTGACGGTATAATCCGATGCCTTGCGACGGCAAGCCGATTATATCGGCTTGGTTTGCACTCTGTGCAAACATTATACCACATCTTCTAAATCTTTTACAATAATCTTTCTTTTTCTCTCATACTTCTTATATTAAACAATAAAATTTAAAATAGAATTCCTCTGTTTTTTTGAATTTTTGCCTGAAACGGCGTTGAAATGTTTTTGATTTCCCTGCAAATCTTCTGTGATAAATAACTCACAAAGATTTGCAGGTATTTTGACTTGATTTTTGACTAGTATAGCGAAAAATAAATTTCTGCTATATTGACGCGGAATAATTACTCCAGATGCAAGACGGAAGAATGAAACATAGTGGCGGCTACGCTGATTGACAGCAACGCAGCAAATGGCTAATTAGACAAGTCAATGTAGCGTTTACTTATTATTCACTGTAGTAGCATATTTTAGAAATAAATTCATCCAACGACTGCACTGTTAATGCTATCTGTATCCAACTTTTGATTATCCCCGTATCTTGCTGTTCATATAACGTTTTTAAAAAATCGTCCGGTAATTGTCCAAATTTTACCAGCGTCATTTCAAGTATTTCTCTTGTCGCTTTTAGTTCACCTTTTTGAATACCTTTTTGAATGCCCTCCTGAACGCCTTGCCTGTGTTCGTCTTTTAGCAACTCTTCCAAAAGCATAAATCTCTCCTCCATTTCCCTGCTTGCTTTAATATCTGTAACTGATTTCTGTACCTGTCTTACATAATCATCTTGAAAGTCTTTCTGGCTTTCTTTTAAGTCTGCATGCACAAATTTCAGAAAAGAAAGTAATTCCTGTGGTATATTTTCTTCATTTCTTCCGCAAGTATTTAAAAACACAATACACCGCCCGTCTTTTAGAGAAGCTTTCTCCGTTTCCTCGCAGATTGTACGAAAAGTATAACGATATTTTCCTTCTCCGAAAGGATCAAAGTCGCAGAGAAAAATCACATAACTGTCAGGCAATTCTGCATATTCACATCCTTTTGCCAAAAGCTCCATATCCATCTGGCTTTGATAGTAACGGCTTCTGCGTCCTAATGCTGGTTGTTTTAATACCTGCATCTCTATATTGTAACGTGTATTGTTTTCATCTTTTGCATAAACATCCAGACGAACTCCTTTATACTCCGGATGGTAAACAATATTTTTCTCTGTGTTGATTTCCACATAATTAATTTTAATAGGAAGCACACGTTCCAAAAAGCCTTTACAGTTTTCCTCATTTGACATCACTGCTGCAAACATAAAATTATTTTTAATTGTAAGATTTTTTAATAATGTATTCATATTTTTCCTCCACTTTACAGAGGAATTCTATAAGATACAGTATAGCAAACAAATAATATTTTCTCTAGACTTGACCTCTTTTTCTGTACTAATTTTTTTAAACACTTGACCTTTTTCGCTTTTTCCGTGTATACTAGTAGTGGAAAAGAGCGTTTGCGGATTATATTTGTATAATTCGTACACGCTTTTTTCTTTTCAGCCAAAGGAGGGCATCATTATGAAAAAAAATCATCCAACCATGTGGTATGTAAAAAAATGGAGCATGGATATTTCTATCGATATTTTAGGCGGTGTATTGATTGCACTTGCCACATATAACTTTGCCGCCGCATCGGAATTTCCTGTTGTGGGGCTTAACGGAATTGCCTTAATCTTCTACCATCTGTGGGGCTTACCCATTGGTAAGGTAGCTTTACTCTTAAATATTCCCATTGCACTTTGCTGTTTTCGTATTTTAGGACGTGATTTCTTTCTCCGTTCCCTGCGAACAATCTTAATTACATCCATTCTCATGGACTACGCTGCACCGCTGTTTCCGGTCTATCAGGGTGACAGAATGTTGGCAGCGATTTGTACCGGTGTTTTATCCGGTTTGGGATTTGCACTGATTTATATGCGTGACTCCTCTACGGGAGGTGCAGATTTTGTCATGCTTACTTTAAAGGCTTTAAACCCTCATCTTACTTTAGGAAAAATTGCTTTTGCTATGGATGCTTTAATTGTACTTTTAGGAACTGCCATTGTTTCCAAAGATATTGACAGCTTGATTTACGGTATGATTATCAGCTTTCTTTTATCAACCGTTGTAGATAAGGTAATGTACGGCATTGATGCAGGAAAAATGACGTTGATTGTCACCGATTATGCCAAAGAAGTGGCTCAGAAAATCGATGAAGTCACTGCCAGGGGCGCTACTTTCTTAAAAGCAGAGGGCAGTTATTCCGGTGAGAACAAAGATGTGGTTATGTGCGCCTGCAATAATAAGCAGATGTATATCATCCGAAATGCAATAAAAGAAATTGACCCAAAAGCCTTCATTATCATCATGGAGTCCAATGAAGTATTGGGAGAAGGCTTTAAACCTCACTAATTTACAAAAAGGCTGTTACAGGAAAGTCCTATCAAGAATACTCTTGGTCATCCTTTCCTGTGACAGCCTCTTTTCATTTTAAAAATATTGTATTTTCATTAAGGTAAGTCCCCTTGCAGGCGCCGTTGGTCCTGCCTTTTTTCTGTCTTTTGCCTCCAGAATTTCCTTCATTTTCTCAGGTGGGTACAGTCCTCCGCCAATATCCATAAGCGTTCCGGCTATAATTCGAACCATATTGTATAAGAAGCCTTCTCCTGTAATGCGAATTGTAATTCTATCTCCGCTTTTCTCAATTTGGATTTCTTTTACTGTTCTTACCGTGGTTTTTACCTGAGCTCCTGTACCACAAAAGCTCTTAAAATCATGTTCTCCTATCAGATAAGATGCAGCCTCCTTCATCTTATCTACATCTAATGGAATGTAGGTAAAATGAGAGTAAAACCTCTCTGTTGGAATTGGAAAACGGCAATTTAAAATCCGATATTCATAGGTTTTTTGGCTTTTTACATAGCGGGGATGAAAATCAGCATCCACTTCTTCTGATTTCTGAATACGAATATCCTCCGGCAGCCTTTGATTTAATGCAAAGGAAAATTTATCTCCCGGCATTCTCATTTCCGTATCAAATACCACTACATTTCCCAAAGCATGAACCCCTGCATCTGTCCTGCTGGCTCCGATGGTTTCAATATTCTCTCCTGTAAACTCAGATAAACACTGATTTAAAACCTCCTGAACGGTTATGCCATTTGGCTGCACCTGCCAACCGCAATAATTTGTTCCATCATAAGCAACTGTCAGCTTTACACGTTTCATAATATACTCCTCTGCTTACAGAAGCACACGAACGACAATGTCAATCGCCAGATAAACCACTGCAATACCGTAAGCTACATAGTCTCTGCTTTTATAAACAAGAGGTTTCATCTGTGTCCTGTCATCACCGCCATGATAACACCTTGCTTCCATTGCCATTGCCAAATCATCCGCACGGCGAAAAGCTGAGATAAACAACGGAACTAACAGCGGAATTAAGCCTTTTGCCTTCTGAATTAAATTACCGCTTTCAAAATCTGCTCCACGTGCAATCTGTGCCTTCATAATCTTATCGGTTTCCTCCAATAAAATAGGAATAAAACGCAGCGCAATGGACATCATCATAGAAATTTCATGTACCGGCACATGAATTTTATTTAACGGATGTAAAATTCTTTCTAATCCGTCTGTAAGCTGGTTTGGTGTGGTCGTCAATGTCATAATAGAAGAACCGATGACCAGATAAATCAATCGAATACCGATTTTAATTGCCTGTGCAATACCTTCTCTGGTAAGCTTCAAAAATCCAAAGCTCCAGATAACCTCTCCCGGTACTAAAAATAAATTAAACGCTACTGTAATTAACAGAATAATAAACAGCGGCTTCAGACCCTTGAGCATGAATTTTACGGGTACTTTTGATAAAATAATCAACCCCGCCAAAAAACAGGTGGCAATCACATATCCCCAAAAAGAGTCTGCTACAAAAAGAGAAACCAGATAAATAAACGTACCAATAAATTTCGTTCTGGGGTCCAGACGGTGCAGAACAGAGTCTGCGGGATAATATTGTCCTATGGTAATATCTCTAATCATTTTTTCTTTTCTCCAGTGCCTTTAAAATACTTGCCTTTGCTTCCTCCACGGTAATCGCAGAACAGTCGCATGGAAATCCTGCTTCCTGAAGTTCATTCATAATATACGTAATCTGAGGAGCTGCAAGCCCAATCTGTTCCAGCTCTTTATAATGTGCAAAGACCTCCTTCGGGGTACCGTCAAAAGCTTTTTCGCCCTTGTTCATTACCAGAATACGTTCTACATATCTGGCAATATCCTCCATACTGTGGGAAACCAGAATAACGGTAATCTTTCTCCGGTCATGAAGATAAGCAATCTGGTCTAAAATCTCATCTCTTCCTTTTGGGTCAAGTCCTGCGGTAGGCTCGTCCAAAATAAGCACCTCCGGCTCCATTGCCAAAACGCCTGCTATGGCAACTCGGCGTTTTTGTCCTCCTGACAGTTCAAAAGGAGAGCTCTTATAATATTTTTCTTTCAGTCCTACCTGCTGCAATGCCTCTATTGCCTTTTTCTCTGCTTCCTCGTTGGAAAGTCCCTGATTTTTCGGTCCAAAACATACATCGGATAAAACATCCGCTTCAAAAAGCTGATGCTCCGGATATTGAAAAACCAAGCCAACCTGACTGCGAAGACGTTTCAGAGAATACGCTTCCTGCCAGATATTTTCCTCTTTGTAAGATACGATACCTGAGGTAGGGCGCATCAGCCCGTTAAAATGCTGGATTAAGGTTGATTTTCCGCTTCCTGTATGACCGATAATTCCCACAAACTGTCCTGCCGGAATTTCTAAGGAAATATCCTTTAAAGCGTGCATTTCGTACGCAGTTCCCGGATTATAAGTGTACGTAACATGTTCTAATTTTAATGACATAGCTTATCCACCAATTCCTTTGTCGTAAGTATTCCATCTGGAAGGTCTACTCCTGCCTTTTTTAATTCATGGGCAAGAAGTGTTACCTGCGGCACATCAAGACGATATTTCTTTAATTCCTCTACTCTTGAGAAAATTTCTCTTGGAGTTCCTTCCATCACAACCTGTCCCTGATCCATCACAAAAACCTTGTCGGAGTCAATAACCTCTTCCATATAATGTGTGATTAAAATTACAGTAATGCCCTCTGTTTTATTCAGCTCATGAACAGCGGCTAAAACCTCTTTTCTGCCATTTGGATCCAGCATCGCCGTCGGCTCATCTAAAATAATACATTTTGGGTGCATTGCCAAAACACCTGCTATGGCAACACGCTGCTTTTGTCCTCCTGAAAGCTTGTTAGGAGAACGATGACGAAAAGCTGTCATTCCCACGGACTCTAAGCTTTTATCCACCCTTTTCCATATTTTCCCTGTGGGTATTCCCATATTTTCGGGGCCAAATCCAACATCCTCTTCCACTACCGTACCGATAATCTGATTATCCGGATTTTGGAAAACCATTCCTGCTTTCTGACGGATTTTCCAAAGCTCTTCTATTGCCTTAGTATCTGTTCCGTCAATCCACATGCTTCCCTCTGTTGGAAGAAGCAACGCATTAATATGCTTTGCCAATGTAGATTTTCCTGAGCCGTTATGCCCCAGAATTGAAATAAACTGTCCTGCCTTTACATCGAAATCAACATCTTTGACTGCTGTATAGGTTTCACAGGGCTGTCCATTATCATCATATTTTACATATTCATATTTTAACTTTCTGGATTTTATAATTTCCATCGCAATTCCTTTTCCTAATATGAAAAACCTTTCTTTGGATTTCTCTTATTGTAGCTGATTTTCCATTTCTCTGCAAGCATATCTCCATACTTCCATATCTTCACTGTCTCCTTGCAGATGGTAATCAATTTTCTCAAATCCCAGTTTCTCTGCCAAATTTAAGGAAGGGGTATTCCCTCCTTTTATTCTGCAATATAGATAAACAGCGCCTCTTTCATATGCCACTTTTAAAATCGCCTTGCAGGCTTCATAAGCAAAACCTAATTTTCTGAAATTCTCATCAATCATATAGCCCAATTCTACCACGCTTTTATTATTATTCCAGAATTTCGGTTCTACGCCTGCACGTCCTATAATTTCACCTGTATCTTTCTTTATCACACACCAATATCCCATATCGCACATCTCGTACATATAGGTACGATATGCCTCAAAGCCTTCCAGCTCTTCTGTCAAGGGCTTTGCCACACCCTCACAGGCATCTTTTGAAGTTTCCTGTGCGCAGATTTCCATCAAACGGGGAATATCTTCTTTTTTCATTTCCCGAATAAGAAGTCTGGGTGTTTCACAAACTAATGCAGGAATGTGGCGACTGTGACAATAGATTTTTTCCACAAAACTCTTGTCTATTTCCTCAAAGCCTTCCACAACCACAGATGCCAAGCTTAAATCCTGCTTTCCTGAGTCCGGATTATAAAAAGCCATACATGTCATATCTGCCGCTTTTGCAGCCTTACAGCCGTTTTGAGAGTCCTCTACCACAAGACATTCCTTGGGTGCAATTCCCATAAAATCCGCTGTTTTCATAAACACGTCAGGAGCAGGCTTGGGATTTTTTACAGACTCGCCGCTGACAAGATGTCTAAAATATTTCCGAATTCCCCAGTGAGACGTTACCGCTTCAATATATTCCAGAGGAGAAGATGAGGCTACTGCCATATCATAACCTGACTCAGAAAGTCTATGAAGAAAATTTTTCACATGAGGGATTAAAGGAGGATATCCCTGTTTTTCAATCATCTCCTCCTTAATTTCCTTCATTTCTTTTATCAGGCTTTCATCATTTCGAGAAATTCCGTAATGCTCATGAAGCAAATTCATTAAAAAGCTTATGGTAGAACCGATACACAGCTTATAAATGTCGTATTCTATATGAATTCCACGCCTCTTTAGCGTTTCCTTCCAAACTTGAAAATGAAACGGCTCGCTGTTAATCAAAACCCCGTCCATATCAAATATAATTCCTTTTAACATACTTTCCCTCTCGCCTGTGCTCTATGCTTCCGACTGAACATCCGCAAATAAAAGCTCCTCGGCAAGAGCCCATATTTCTTCTCTGCCCTGCTTGGTCTGTGCGGAAAACGGTATAATTTGAGCTCCCTTGGGCAATTCCAGCCCCTCTTTAATAATCTTTAACTGCTTTTGAATTTGACTTCTCTTTAGCTTATCTGATTTTGTAGCAATAATAATCGGCTGATATCCGTTATATACAATCCAATCATACATGGTCTTATCATTTTCTGAGGGTTTATGACGAATGTCAATCAACAGAAAAACTGCCTTTAACTGCTTTGACTTATGAAGATATCGCTCAATCAGCTTTCCCCACTGCTCTTTTACCGACTGGGATACTTTTGCATAACCATATCCCGGTAAATCCACCAGATACATCTCATGATTGACATTATAAAAATTGATGGTCTGGGTTTTTCCCGGAGATGCACTGGTACGTGCCAGTGATTTTCTGTTCATCAGTGCATTAATCAGGGATGACTTGCCAACATTGGATTTTCCTGCAAATGCAATTTCCGGAACTTCATTTTCAGGAAGGGTGCTGGTAATACCACAGACAATGTCCAGCGCTACATGTTTAATAACCATGTGTGTTCCTCCATTTTACTTTTTTTCTGCGAAAGCCTGCTTTAAGACTTCTTCCATTGTTTTTACAGGTACAATTTCAAGACCTTCTGTAATTTCCTTTTCCATTTCCTCAACGTCTGCCTGATTTTCAAAAGGAATTAAGACTTTTTCAATTCCCGCACTTTTTGCAGCCAACAATTTTTCCTTTAATCCACCGATTGGAAGAACTCTTCCCCGCAAGGTAATTTCTCCTGTCATAGCTACATCTGCCTTTACGGGAACTTCTGTTATGGCAGAAAGCATGGCTGTTGCCATGGTAATACCTGCGGACGGACCATCTTTTGGCACAGCACCTTCCGGAATATGGATATGTATATCATGTCCTTTAAAAAATTCTGCATCAATATGATAGTTTGGTGCAACAGAACGGATGTAACTAATTCCTGTCTGTGCAGACTCCTTCATCACATCCCCTAACTGTCCGGTAAGAAGGAAGTCACCCTTTCCCGGCATAAGATTTACCTCAATCTGCAAAGTATCTCCGCCTACGCTCGTCCATGCCAGTCCTCTTACAATACCGACTTCATCTGTTTCATTCTTTTTTTGATAGGTATAACGTGCTCTTCCTAAGAAGTTCTCCAGATTTTCCTTATTTACAGTAATGGTTTCTTCTTTTTCTTCCAGAATTTTACGGGCTGTTTTTCTGCAGATTTCACCAATTCTCCGCTCCAGACTTCTCACACCGGCTTCCTTTGTATAACCGGTAATAATTTCATGAAGGGCAGCTTCTTCAATACAGAGCTGCTCTTTTTTCAAGCCATGTTTTTTCATCTGTTTTGGAATTAAGTGTTCCAGGGCAATGTGGGATTTCTCATTCTCTGTATAGCTGCTTACCTCAATAATTTCCATACGGTCTAAAAGAGGTCTTGGGATTGTCTGTAAATCATTGGCAGTTGCAATAAACAACACTTCTGATAAATCCAACGGAATTTCCACATAATGGTCTCTGAATTTCTTATTCTGCTCTGCATCTAAAACTTCCAATAGCGCAGAGGAGGTATCCCCTTTATAATCGCTGCTCACCTTGTCGATTTCATCCAAAAGAACCAATGGATTTTTTACTCCTGCCTGAATTAAGCCGTTGGCAATTCTTCCGGGCATTGCTCCGATATAAGTTCTTCTGTGTCCTCTAATTTCCGCCTCGTCTCTGACACCGCCCAGTGAAATACGCACATATTCTTTATCCAAAGCTCTTGCCACAGAACGTGCAATGGAAGTCTTTCCTGTTCCCGGAGGTCCTGCCAGACAAAGAATAGGACTTTCTCCTTTTTTTGTCAGCGTGCGTACTGCCAGAAACTCCATAATTCTTTCTTTTACTTTTTCCAGTCCATAATGGTCTTCTTCCAGAATTTTATTTGCTTTTTTCAGATTTTTATTATCTCTTGAGGCTTTATCCCAAGGAAGTGACAACAAAGTTTCAATATAGCTGCGTGCAACACCTGCTTCTGCCTGTACTCCCGCTGCATTTTGAAAACGCTGGATTTCCTTATAGATTTTTTCTTTCACTTCTTTAGAAGCTTTCAGCTTGTCCGTCTGCTCTTTAAAACGGTCAGCCTCTGAAACTGTGTCCTGATCCCCTAATTCTTCACGGATGACTTTCATCTGCTCACGCAAAATATATTCCCGCTGATTTTTATCCACACGTTCTTTTACTTTATTGCTTAAATCTATACGGATTTGCATGATTTCAATTTCATTGCTTAAAATCATACCCAGAGTTTCATATCTGTCCTCCAAAGAGGCAGCCTCCAATATCTTCTGTTTATCTTCGTATTTCATTGGCAGATTTACCGCAATCTGGTCAATTACCTTTTCAATTTCTTCAATTTCCAGAATTTGCCCTGCCAAGTCTTTACTCATTTTTGTATTTTCATTGCAGTAGCGCACAAACAGTTCTTTTATACCTCGAAGCATGGCTTCTTTTACATTTTCATCCAGAGAAACCTCTTCCTCCTCAAACAGCGCCACCTCTGCTTCCAAATACACGTCTTCACTGTCAAAACGCACAAGCTCTGCTCTTTGCTTTCCTTCTACCAGCACTTGAACCATGTTTTTTCTGTTTTTCACTAACTGCTTGATTTCCCCGATTGTACCTACTGTATACAAATCCTCCTGTGAAGGTTCTTCCGTCTGTGGATCTCTTTGTGTAATCAGGAAAACTCTCTGCTCCTGAACCATGGCTTTTTCTATGGCTTTTATAGACTTTTCCCGACTCACATCAAAATGAACAATCATATCAGGAAGAATGGTCGTACCTCTAAGGGCGATTGTCGGCAAATGCTGTATCATGTCACTCATTCTCGCTCCTCCTTCATCCTGTAACCGGTCTTTTACGCAATTTCCGGTGTTTCTTTCTTCTTACGGTTATTCTTTGTTCCTTTACTTCTTCTTGAGGATACCGGCAATTCTCTGCGCTCTACTAAAGCTTCTCCTGTTCCATCTACCACATCTTTGGTAATGGTACAGCTTACAATACTGTCATCAGAAGGCGCCGTGTACATTAAATCCATCATGGAATTTTCCATAATCGCACGCAAACCTCTGGCTCCTGTTTTTCTTTCCATGGATTTGTCTGCAATGGCTTCCAAAGCTTCTCCTTCAAACTCCAGATTAATTCCATCAAGATTAAACAAAGTCTGATACTGACGTACAAGAGAGTTTTTCGGCTCTGTAAGAATTTTTACCAACGCATCTTTATCAAGGGCATTTAAGGAAACTACAACCGGAACACGTCCTACAAATTCAGGAATTAAACCGAATTTGACAAGGTCCTGCGGCATCACTTCTTTTAAAAGCTCGCCTACGTTCTTTTCCTCTTTTGTCTGCACCTGTGCGTTAAATCCAATGGCTTTTGTATCTTTTCTGGTCTCGATAATTTTATCTAAGCCTTCAAAAGCGCCGCCGCAAATAAAGAGAATGTTGGTCGTATCAATCTGAATAAATTCCTGCTGCGGATGCTTTCTGCCACCCTGTGGCGGTACGCTTGCAACTGTTCCCTCTACAATTTTCAGTAAAGCCTGTTGAACGCCTTCACCGGAAACATCTCTGGTAATAGAAGCATTTTCAGATTTTCTTGTAATCTTATCAATTTCATCAATATAGATAATTCCATACTGCGCCCGCTCAATATCATAATCTGCCGCCTGAATAATCTTCAGCAGAATATTCTCAACGTCTTCTCCTACATATCCCGCTTCTGTCAATGTTGTTGCATCTGCAATAGCAAAGGGAACATTTAACAGTCTTGCAAGTGTCTGTGCAAGAAGAGTTTTTCCTGAACCGGTAGGACCTAACATTAAAATATTACTTTTTTGCAGTTCTACATCTGTATTTCCTCCGGAAAGAACTCTTTTATAATGATTGTATACCGCAACAGAAAGCACTTTTTTGGCTTCATCCTGTCCGATTACATACTCATCTAAGATTTCTTTGATTTCCTGAGGCTTTAATAAATTAATTTCTCCTGCCAGAGCTTCATTGTATGGCTGTTTTAATTCTTCATTTATGATTTCTGAACAAAGTCCGATACATTCATCACAGATAAATGTGTCATCTGGACCTGCAATCAGTTTTCTCACCTGGTCGTCTGTTTTTCCGCAAAAGGAACACCGAATTCTTGTATCATTCCCTTTATTTGCCATGTCTTCTTTCCTTTCTGTTTCTACTTCCAAATCTTTCTTAAAGGTAAAAGACTCCCGCAACTGTATGCAGGAGTCTTATCTTCTGTCGCTATCTGTGCTCGATTACTGAGTCGATTAAACCATAGGCCATAGCTTCCTGCGCTGTCATATAGTTGTCTCTTTCAGTATCTCTTGCAATGGTTTCCAGAGTCTGACCTGTGTTCTGCGCCAGAATTGAATTCAGTTTATGTCTTGTCTTCAAAATCTGCTGTGCTACAATGTCAATCTCTGTTGCCTGTCCCTGTGCACCGCCGGAAGGCTGGTGTATCATAAT
This sequence comes from uncultured Blautia sp., assembly GCA_900539145.1. Lineage (GTDB taxonomy): Bacteria > Bacillota > Clostridia > Lachnospirales > Lachnospiraceae > Blautia. The sequence continues at coordinate 5,064 of UQAX01000008.1, read as the reverse complement.
TTCTGCATTTGGAAGAGCCATTCTCTTTCCTTTTGCACCGCCTGCCAGAAGGAATGCTCCCATGCTGGCTGCCAATCCCATACAAATCGTAGATACATCGCATTTGATATACTGCATGGTATCATAAATCACCATTCCTGCCGTTACCGAACCGCCAGGGCTGTTAATGTATAAATGAATATCCTTTCCGGGATCTTCAGACTCCAGAAAAAGAAGCTGTGCTGCAATTAAATTTGCAGATACATCTGTTACTTCTTCTCCCAGAAAAATAATTCTATCTTTTAATAGTCTGGAATAGATGTCGTAGTTTCTTTCACCGCGGCTTGTCTGTTCAATGACGTATGGTACTAAACTCATGAAACTCCTCCTATTCTTACCGAATACAGCAATGCTGCTTCTTATTCAGCTTTTTCTTCTTTTTTTTCTACTACTTTTGCAGACTCTGCTACTAAAGTAACTGCTTCCTGAACAGCCATATCTTTCTTAATCTGTTCTTTTTCGTAGTCACCCATTACTTCTTTTAATTTTTCAACTTCCATTTTGTACATGTCAGCCATTGCTTTTAATTCTTCTTCGAATTTCTCATCAGAAATCTGGATGTTTTCTGTTTCAGCAATTTTTTCTAATACAAGACGGCTCTGAATTCTCTTTAATGCCTGTGGACGCATCTGCTCCTGAATTTTTGCATTATCAAGACCTGTGAACTGATAATACTGGTCAATAGATAATCCCTGAGCCTGCATTCTGCGAACGAAATCCTGCATTAACTGCTGGATCTGTCCCTGGATCATAGCTTCCGGAATATCCATCTGTGCATTTTCGATTACAGCGTCTACTGCTTTGTCTTCTCTTTCACGTTTTGCAACGGCTTCTTTACGTTCTTTTAATTTCTTTTCGATATCTGCTTTGTAAGCATCTAAAGTATCGAATTCAGAAACATCTTTTGCAAATTCGTCATCTAATTCCGGAAGTTCTTTTACTTTGATTGCTTTTACTGTGCATTTGAATACAGCAGCTTTTCCTGCTAAATCATTTGCATGATAATTTTCTGGGAATGTAACGTTTACTTCTTTTTCAACACCGATTTCAGCGCCTACTAACTGTTCTTCAAATCCCGGAATAAAGGAGTTAGAACCGATTGTCAGAGGATAATCTGTTCCTTTTCCGCCTTCAAATGCAACGCCGTCAACAAATCCTTCGAAGTCTAAAGTCACCATGTCGCCGTCAGCAACTGCTCTGTCATCTACATCAATTGTTCTGGAGTTGTTTTCCTGCTCTCTCTTTAATTCAGCAGCAATTTCTTCTTCTGTAACATCAGCAGGACTTACTTCTACTTCAAGACCTTTGTATTCGCCTAATGTAACTTCCGGTTTTACTGCTACTTCTGCTGTAAAGATAAAGGATTTTCCTTTTTCAATCTGAACAACATCGATTTCAGGCTGAGAAACGATTTCAAGACCGCTTTCATCTGCTGCCTTTGGATATTCTGCCTGAATTAAAGCGTTTGCTGCATCTTCAAAGAAAATACCTGCTCCATACATTTTTTCAATCATAACACGAGGTGCTTTTCCTTTACGGAAGCCCGGAATTGTGATTTTTCCTCTGCTTCTAAGGTAAGCATTCTGTACTGCTTTTTCAAATTCTTCTGCAGAAACTTCGATTGTAAGCTTCGCCATGTTTTTTTCTAAGTTTTCTACCTGTACACTCATTGTAAATAATTCCTCCTTGAATTCTATATGCACTCTGTTTAATAAATAAGATTAAACAGCGCTGTTTTCATACTTGCAGTCATTTACACAGTATAACACAAGGATATTGAAAACGCCAGTATTTTTTCATCAATGCCCGTAAATCACTGATTTTTTTATTTCTTCTGCTTTTTCTTTTCCGTAAAGCTGGGAAATCAACTCCAATGCAAAGGGAATTGCCGTACCCAGACCTCTGCTGGTGGTAATATTTCCGTCTCTCACTACCCTGTCTGTACACACTTCTGCCTCTGTAAGCTTCTCTTCAAAACCCGGATAGCAAGTTGCCTTCTTTCCTTTTAAAAGTCCCAGCTCACCCAATATCATAGGAGCTGCACAAATTGCAGCTATTTTTTTGTCTTTCTCTGCAAATTCTTTTAAAAGAGCACAGAGCTTTTCATGATTTCTCAAATTTAAAGTTCCCGGCATTCCTCCCGGAAGTACCAATATATCTGCATCCTCATAACATACTTCATCAAAAAGCGCATCTGCCTTTAACTCTATGTTATGAGCGCCCTTTACAGTAAGACTTTCTTTCACAGACACCATAAGAACCTCTGCCCCTGCTCTGCGAAGCAAATCCACTACGGTCAGCCCTTCAATTTCTTCAAATCCATCTGCTGTAAACACACAAATTTTTGCCATTCTATCCCTCTTTTCTGTTTTCCGTTCATGACGTTAAGTATAGCACAATCTTACTGTTTTATCTGTAAACTTTTTCTAAATTAAAATCACCCTTTTACATAACACAAATCTTTCCAATCCACCGTACAGCTGCGTTCTCGCCTTAATCTCATATCCGTTTTCTGTCATATTAAAAAGACTGAATGTATTTTCCGGATGTACTGAACACAGGCGATACTGTATCGTCTGTGTTTTTTCCTTCATTCTCTGCATCAGCTCTGCCTCTGCTTCTTCCAGCATTTTCTGCTGTAATTTATTTCCCCGAAAACTGCTTTTTACTGCGGCTGTATCCATATGCACAATTTTATCTGTATCCTCCTTTGGAACGTCTGCATAAACGCCCATATAATCTTTTTCTCCCGGAATAACTACAATAAAAAATCCGGCCAATTCTCTGCTCTTTGCCTCTCTTGCCAGAATAATGAAGCCTTCTCCCTCTAATATTTCTTGGATGTACGCTTCATCTCCTGCTGCAAACCATTCTTTTTTCTTTGTAGTCTGTGCCGTTTCTTTCATAACTGCCCAAATTTCTGCCCAATCTTTTTGAACAGCTTTTTCAAATATAAATTCCACCTTGTACCTCTCTTTAATTTTACTTGCTTTTTCTCTGAAAAAATTATATGATACATTTACTTTTTATTCAACGAAAAACGGAGGTTTCTTATGGAAATAGAAAGAAAATATCTTATCCACAAATTACCGGAAAATCTCGACACTTATCCATATAAAAAAATCGAACAGGCCTACTTATGCACAGAGCCTGTGGTACGCATACGCAAACAAAATCAGGAATACCTCTTAACTTATAAAGGAAAGGGACTGCTTGTCCGTGAAGAGCACAACCTTCCTCTCACAGAGGCTGCTTACCTGCATTTAAAAGAAAAAGCAGACGGCATTATTTTATCCAAAACACGCTATCTGCTTCCTCTTTCCGATACACTTACCATTGAACTGGATGTTTTTGACGCCCCTTATGAAAATCTGTGGCTCGCAGAAGTAGAATTTTCCACCAAAGAAGAAGCTGAAAACTTCCTTCCTCCATCATGGTTCGGGGAGGATGTCACATTCTCCACAGAATATCAAAACAGCACACTTTCTTTAAAGTTATAAAAAGCAGCAAGGCAGCTATTTTTTTGCTGCCTTTTCTGCAAATTTCGTGTTTACCAATTTGTCGTAAGGGACTCTTTCTTCCAATTCCCCTGCATCCTCTAAAATATCCTCTAAAAGCTCAAAACTCTTTTTCTCAAAAATCAAATTGTCTTTCCATGTATCCTGTTCCTGATAACGTTTTACAATCATCTCAATGGTTTTTAAATCATTTTCCGGAAATTGTGGTTTTATAATTTTAGCAATTTCCTCCGGAGTATGCGTATTTACATAATCCATTCCTTTTTGTAAGGCATTGGTAAATCCCTGAATAATCTCCGGCTTTTCCTTCATAAAACTCTCTTTGGCGCTATAAGCAGTATACGGCACATATCCGGAGTCCACACCACAGGAAGCCACCACATAGCCCGCGCCCTGCTGCTCTAAAGCCGTAGCAGAGGGTTCAAATTCCACACTGAAATCTCCCTGTCCTCCCAAGAAAGCCGCTGCGGTGGAGCCAAAATCAATACTTCTGTCAATATTTAGGTCTTTTTCCGGATTTAGTCCGTTTTGCTTTAAAATATACTCAAATACCATTTCCGGCATACCGCCTTTTCTTCCGCCCAGTATATCCTTCCCTTTCAAATCACTCCATTTAAAATCCGGCATTTCTTCTCTCGCAACTAAAAAATTTCCCGCTCTCTGTGTAAGCTGTGCAAAATTCACCACAGCATCCTGCGCTCCTTGCTGATAAGCATAAATACCGGCTTCAGAGCCCATAAATCCAATATCTGCATCCCCTGAGAGAACTGCTGCCATTACCTTATCTGCTCCAAATCCCGTTACCAGCTCAAGCTTAATTCCTTCTTTAACAAAATATCCTTCCTCTATGGCAACATATTGAGGTGCATAAAACACAGAATGTGCAACCTCATTCAGTGTCACAGGAACTAACTGCCCCTCTTCTTTCTTTCCTTCGCCACATCCGCTCAATGCAGCCGTAAGTCCCAGTATCGCTGCAAATAAAACACTTATTTTCTTTTTCATATTTCCCCCATAAAATATAAAATTACCGCAGAGTGTGCACGCACATCTGCGGGTACAGTATTATTTTATGATTAGGAGGAAATCCTGTTACTTTCCTTCTCTTTCTTTAAAATATTTCTTAACACCTTCAATATCTGTGTAGGCAAAATGACGTAAATCATCCTCCGGCATGTGCCCCAGCTCTTCTAAATCAGAACTTCCGGTAAAAGGACAAATGGGCTTTAATTCTTCCTCTGTAAATCCCAATTCCTCCATTTCTTCTTTTGAAATATACTGGCTCACTTCAATTTTATTGCATGCTTTGCAATGATAAACACTAAAAAGTTCTTTACTCATAATTTTCGTCTCCTCTGTTTTTCTTCTTTTCATTTTAATATAGTACAGTCACGAAAGCAATACTTGAAAATGACATAAAAAAACTGCATAATAGATAAAAAGGAGGATTTTAAGTTTGAAACAAAGAGATAGTGGTTAGAGGAAAATAAAATTGTATGGCAAACAA